>NZ_BMQE01000029.1:0-86872 GCF_014647955.1 Planomonospora antibiotica
CGCCAATCCCGACCAGGCCACCCTCATTTACCTGCGAAAACAGGATGGAATCAGCTCAATCACGAAATGTGGGCCAGATCCACATTCGGTGCAGGTGACATGATCCCATCGTGACCGGACGGTGGCGGCGTTCCCAGGTACCGGACGGCTACAGCTCCTTCGCCATCACGAAGTGATCACCGCAGCCGGCCGAGGAAGTGCACAGCACCTGGCGGACAGGGAGGCGGTCCCTGCCGTCGCGGTCCGACGGCGGCTCATCCCGTCGGCATAAACCGGGCGTCGACGGCGTGCGGCGGGATACCGTTGCAGGATGGCGAAATCGCGGCGCCGTCGACAACCGCAGCCGAACGCCCGGACGGTCAGCCGCTCCGGTGATCCCCGGCGTCGGGCCCTGGCCGCTACGGTCAACGCGCACACCGACCCGGTGGAGCGCGCCGCGGCGCGGATAGCGGCGACGGTCGCCGGCCTGGATCCGTCCGACCCGATGCAGGTTCCCTCCCTGCCACCGTTGTTCGTCGACGTGGTCGCGGCCGAATACCTGCTCCCGGCCGAGCGCTGCCTCGACGACTGCATGGCGCTGGCTCATGCCTATGCCCAGCTCGGCATCCCCGCCCAGGTCCGCGCCGCAGAGCTCACCGTCACCGACCGCTCGGCCAAGACCAGCATCACCTACGGCACCCTGGCGCCCCGGTGGGAGAACGGCATGATCCACGGTCACACGGTGGTGTGGCTGCCGACCCTGCGGTGCCTGGTCGACGTCACCGCCGAGCAGTTCCCGCAGATCGCCGTGCTTGACGGCGGTCCCGTCATCATCGTCTGCGGTCCGGACGACGGTGCGGCAGGCCGCATTCAGACCCGCCGCCGCAACACGCTGCTGGCCTACGCCCTGGCGCCGCCGGAGACGACCGCCGCCCTGCTGGAGCATCCGGTACCGCGCGCCGCCGCCGATGACTACCGCCGCCGTGGCCTCAACATCGCCTCTGCGGTGATGACCATCGTGGCCGAGTCCCTGCCGCACGACAGCATCGGGCTGATTCCGCACCGGCGGGCCGCCGCGTTGATCGAGGCCATCCGTCCCCTGCCGCAGCATGAGACCTCCGCCGGAGACCGGTGCTTTCTCCTACCGGGCGCAAACGGCACGCCAACCGTCGCGCGACTGGACCAGATCCCGCTTCCCGCAGGGACCCCTGCCGCTGCCGCCTTCCCTGTCGGCCCGTCTTCACGTTGACGCCGCGCGGCTCAGGTCAGGTTGTTGCATCGTTCGGTGACCGCGCATCGATGCCGTGCCCAGCGCGCATTGGACACGGGTTCGTCTCCCCGGTCGCTCTCTGCGATGGTCTGCTGGGGGCGGCTGTCCTTCGTAGCCGACGGGATGCCCGGGCCTGAGCTTCATCGACCGGCCGTTCGACGCCGTTCCCGCCGAAGCCTCCGCCTCGGTATCCCGAGGAGTGATTGTGCGAGCGGCGAGGTGCTCCGGTGACGCCAGGGCGGTTGGGGGACCTACGCCTTGACCAGGCCACCTCCCGCCTTCTTCATCAGGCGCTCGCGCCGTGCGCGATCCCACCGGGACAGACCTGGGCGGTCGGCTGACAGGCGATGCCTGCGGCCTTGACCTCCGCGGCCGGCCCTGAGGTGCCCGGTGAAATAAGGGAAAGACTCCAGGAAAGAGATTTTGGGCCAACTATACGCGAAGTCCGGCTATCCCTCCCGGATGCAATCTTTCATTAAATTTTCCCAACCATGGGACACATTTGCCATATATGGGCATACGGTGGACATATGAATAGATATTTATGCGCGGCGGCCGCTATATTAACGGCATCGACACTTGGGTGCTCTTCAACAAACGAGCCGCTTGAATCTCAGGCATCCGGAACGCTCACTCCATCAATGTCCCCAACATCGCCTCCAACATGGGAGACCACTTCACCAGAACCCGTCGACCCCTTGGAAAGCTTCAGCGCGGAAGAAAGAGAATACCTGAAGGCTCTCGAAAAGAAGAATCCGGACGACTATCCACTTGAACCGGATTATGTAGTGGAAAGCACTTTAGAGTCCGGTCTCGAAATTTGCGGTGAAGTTGCAAAAGATGTTTACGACGAACCCACCAAGGCGCCAGGAGGGCCAAACATAAATCGACTAATAGAAATAGTAGATGAAATGTCCTACGATAGCGGCGGCGTAGATTCCGATGTCGCAGGACCGGCTTTTAAATACCTGTGCCCCGAACACGCGAAAATGTGGAAGAGGGCTCACTCCGGATTCACCGAAGGCGTCCAGACGGTAGGGGAAGACATTAAGCCGGGAATTTATCATACCGCCTCTGGGCTTTTTCCCCACTCTGGCTCCGGGCTTGTAACCGACTGCTACTGGGAACGATCTACCGACAATGGCGATACGATCGCTAATGACTTCATCAAAAATGCCCCAAAGGGTGTAACCGTCACAATCAGAGCGAGCGATGGGGGATTTACAAGCGAGGGGTGTGGGAATTGGTTGAAGATAGGTTGAGCTCTTGGTTCCTCACTTGAGCAATCATTGCCATAATCGGATTGAGCAGCTCAAGCCGGGGCCGTGCTACCACAGCGAGCGGTAAGCGACAACCTGAATCTACGGATATTGGAACCCTCCAAGGGCTTATGGATTGAGAATAAGACCGTAAGCATCCGGATCGTGACAGGCAGAGGCTGAGATGAAGTGGCCCAATAAGGAAGATCGCGCTAAGAAGCAGGCCGCATCAGCGGCCCGCCGTCAGCAAGAGATAACGAAGTTCGGTCGCGAGGTCGCACGGGAGGCCTTCGGCGGAAAGGTCATTGCCGTCCATGAGCGAGGCTTCGTCAAGATAGGAGGCGTGTTCCAGGAGGGCACATTCGAGCGCTTGGTAGCGATCGAGGCAAGCGCAGATGTCGGGAAGAAGAGCGGGCTAGGCCGTGGCGTAGCTGCGGCGATGACCATGGGCGTCAATCTCCTCGGGTCAAATAAGCGGGGCGATGTCTACTTGACCCTCGTGACCGACTCACAGACCTACGCATTGCGCGAGGCTCCCCCTACCGCCGGAAACATGACACGCTCTAAGAAACTGGAGGCAGCCGGAAATTCAGTCCTGAGGGCCGGTGCGGGCACCGGAAATCGCGTCAGCAGCGGCGCTCGCAAGGCTTCGAGCAGCGGGACCAGTGTACGTGAGCGAATGAACGAGCTGAAGAAATTGCTGACTGAAGGCCTTATCACCGAAGACGAGTTTGAGCAGAAGCGAAAGTCGCTACTTAATGAGCTGTGATCGCCCTCGAATTGATCTGCGGACCGGACAAGGAACGTCACTTCATCAATCCAGCCGATACAATAAAATCTTGCCGGTTCCACTTAGTCATAAGGCTGATTTCAGGTAGCCGCCCTTTCCCCACCTTCATACTTCAAGTCGAGACGGACACTTTCGTTCTCCACGCAGGCTCGTTGTCCCACCACGACGGAGGCGATGACAGCCACTCTGCGACCGCGTGAGTGCCTGCGGCACCGCAGCCCCCTGTCCGGCTTCTGCCACGATGATCCGTTCGGCGGACAGCACGGCTACAGGCTGTCTACGCTGGCTCCGCCCCTACTCCCCCATCGGACAGGTGATCCGTGGACGGTCGTCGCACCCGCAGGGCACCTCGCGCTCCCGTGGTCCACGCCCGCACCCAGGCAATGCGGTCCGAGGCCAGCCGGGCCGAGCCGTTCGACGGTGCGGCGTTCGTCCTTGTCGGCGTCGCCGCGTGCGGCGCGTGCGAGAGGGCCCTGACCGGCCAAGAGCATCCATCAGGCCGCTTCTATGCATGCGATGCCGCCGGGGGCGGCTGCGGGATCGTCCGCGTGGCCGCCGGCCCATTGGAGGACCTGGTCGCCGCGCGGGTGCTGACGGTGATGACGGCGCCGCAGACCCGGGCACGGCTCGTTGAGCTGGGCCAGACCAATGGCCTGGACGCGCTGACGGCCGAGGCGTTCACCCGCTGGTGGCAGAGCGCCGACGGCCCGCACCGGCACGCGATGATCGTGCTGCTGCTCGATCAGGTGCGCATCGCCCCGGCCCTGGGCGGGCGGCTCGCGCCGGTCGACGTGAGCCGGGTGACGTTCACCTGGCGCTAGCGGCTGCCGCAGGGCTCTCGAGCGGCCACCCGTGATGTTCTCGCCGCCGTCGTCACGAGTCGGCCGTGACGTGCTGACTGCCACTACGGTCTATCGCTGCCTCGCCCGGCGCGTCGGCAGGCACCGCACGGGCACCTACCTGCGGGCCGGCACGTCGCGCATGGGAGAGAGCTACGGCTTACGCCGCGGCTGGGCGTCGGTCGACCAGCCGAAGGGCTTCCTGCCAGGCAACCGAGCGGGCCGCTTCCGGGCTGAGCGCGCCGCACGTGGTGCGCCGGCAGCGCCACAGCACCTCAACGGCCCGACGGGCGACGCGCACGTGCTCGATGATCAACAAGGTGAGCGCGGTTTCGGCCTCGATGATGGCGGCCATGGTGGCGGCGATCGCAGGATCGGTGCAGTGGCGGGTGATGCCGTCGGCTTCCTCGACCAGTGCCGACCAGTGGAGTTGGCCCCGGACGGCGGCGCATGCGCGGTCGGCGATCTCGTTTTCCGGCGCGGACCGGTCCGGGTTCAGGTGATCTTCGGCGATCGTCAGGGCAGTGTGCACGCTATGGGCATGGCTCTGGCGCAAGTCGGCGCAGGCCAGGTGCAGGAGCCGGAGACGATCGGCGAGGGCTTTGGCGCTCCAGCCCAGCACGGTCAGATGGCCCTGCCCCTGCTCGACCCGCCAGCCGATGCGACGTAACGCCCGGCACACCCGCTCCCGATCCGGCCACGGCACCACGAGCTGCATCGTCCACGCTGTAGCGCTGGACGAAGCGGGATAGACCTCGACATCGCTGTTGCCGGTCTGCAGACAGAGCCTCCTTATGGCGGAGGCCTGATCGGTGTCGCCGTGTTCGGACCGATGGCGTCGCATTGTCACCGTCTCCTCAAAGCACAGGGGCCCGTGGCGCGTTGGTGTGCCCGGCCGGAGTGGAGGCTGGGCACACTGGATGCGTCGGGCCGAAGGTCAGCAGGTCCCCGCGGGCTCGGAGTACATCCGGGACGGCCAGGAGCTGCTGCGGTAGTAGGGGGAGGAGTACGGCAGCGACAGGGTCTTGGAGCGGCCCCCGCACAGGGTCGTGTAGACCAGGCCGCCGTTGCTGAAGTACACGCCGACCCGGGCGCGCGTGCTGGCCCCGCAGGAGTTGTGCACCGTGATCTTCCCGTTGGTGCGGGTGGCCGGGTTGGCGGGCACGTACCCCCAGTACCCGCCGCAGTTGGCGGCCGCGGCGGTGGCCGAAGTGCTGGCGGTCGAGGCCGAGGCGGCCGGGGCGGTGAAGGCAAGGCTGGCGGCCACGGTGGCGGCGAGGGTGAGAGCGAACCCGATGCGGCGCGGCGTCGTCATGGAAACCTCCGGAATGCAGCAGTGATCTTTTCGGGTCCGCAGCGTAGGTTTGCGTCGCCCGGCAGGTAACCGAGCGATATTTACACGTTATCTTGACAAGCAGTTATGTATATCGTTAGTACGCGATGACCGTTTCCCTGAAGCAACAGAGCGGTTTTCATCCGTCCGGATCACAGGGTTATAGCGTGACCCGCGGGAGGTTTCCGCCGTACCGCGCTCGCAGCCACGGGCCGCCATTGGAGGTTGGAGCGCACCGAGAACGCGCTCGCAGCCGAGCGCACCGCCCACGAGCCGGCCGAGGAGGAAGCCGCACGGGCCCGCACCAAGGCCGTCGCCGAGCGACGGCGCGGGGAAGTTCACCGGTCCGCACGCAGGTCGTCCGGTAGGCCACCAAGCCCGCTGAGCATCGAGCAGTCCAGGCGCCGAACACCACTGCACCCGCCCGGAACCCTTTTCATCCTGGCGATGGAAAGGGTTTGATGTTCGTCGGAGGCCTGAGACGGTAAGCGCCGGCCGGGTTCCTTCAGCCGCCTACCGGCGGTATGCGCAGTGCCCGGCCATGTGCCGTTCCCGTACTCTCCGACGCTGGAGATGATGTGAGCAACCTGGATGAGCCGCCCGCCGCCTGGGAGACGCGACTTCAGGACATGAGCCCGGTCGACGGGCGAGACGGGGAGGAGGAACGCGTTGAGACCGGCCGGCTGGTTGCGCAGCGGGCGAGCTGGCCGATGTTGCACGACGTCGAGGACGGCGCCACGGTGGACATGAGCCAGGTGTGGCCTGTCTTGGGCAAGACCGGACCGCCCGAGCGGGCAACCGCGCTCGTGGAGACCTTGGCCCGGCAGGCCGGCGGGGCGGCTCAGCGCCTGCTGTTCGGGGTGCGCTCGCTGTCCGACCGAAGTGACCACGACATGCTGGTGCACGTCGACGTCGTGACGGGCGACCTGCTGGAGATCGCCGCCTGGTCCCCGGGATGCCCGCTGAATCCTGACCGCAGCTGGTGGTTGCGGTGCACCCTGGCCGTGGAGTCCGCGACCGGGTTCGAAGCAGGCGGGATCAACGGTGTCGATCTGCGTCCCCACAGGACCGCCTTCGCCGTCGGCGGCCAAGACGGGGTGACGGTGTTCCAGGAGGACTTCGGCGGACCGCTGGGGGACATCGCGGCGCGCTTCTACCTCGCATGGGAAGGCCGGCGTGCGCTCGCCGACCGGCTGGGGTGGCGGCGACCCGAGCCTCCATCCAGGACGCTGCCGCTGGCGGAGTTCCTGCAACAGGCACGGAAGCGCGTGTGGCCCTCAGCGGACATGCTGTGAGCTTTTACTGGATGCTCGTGCCGCAGGTCATCGAAGCCGATCACCATTCAGGATGTAGGGTCGGGAGCTGGCGCGGTGGCTTCTCCTGGCGGTAGGGCTCGGGGCCTGTCTTCCGCCGGTTTCCCGGTCGGCTGTGCCTTCCCCGATGACCATGACCAGGTTCGTGGCTCCGTTTCCAGCTCCCGCCGCATCGAACCGGGCGTGCGGTTCTCCCGCACCCGGCTCACCGACGCCGTTCACCGGCGGCATTCGGCCTCACCCGCCAGGGCTTGCCCGCCCTGGGTGCGACGGTGATTCCATACAAGCTGATCAGTCCGAGGTCGATCGGCCGGGCATTGAGCAGTACCTGCCAGCCGAACGCCATGCTGCGGCGGTGTCGTCGGCGCATGAAGTGCGCCAGCCGCCACTGCGCATATCGTCTGATCTTGCTGAGGCGCTGGGCCGAGTGTCCATAGCGGAAATAGGCGGCCCAACCGCGAAGGAAGGCGTTCAACCTCTCCACGATCGCCTCCGGCCACAGCAGCATCCACCGCCGGGAGGTGATCTCCCGGATCCGGTCGCGAGCGTGCTGCATGGCCTTGTCCGCGGGCCAGCGAGCCAGGAACGTCACCTTCGGCTTGCCCCGATCCCCTCGGGAGCGCACCAGCCGATGATGAAAGCCCAGGAAATCGAAGCCGTCACCACCGACCTGCAGGTGGATGATGCGGGTCTTGGCCGCTTTCGGTTCCAAGCCGAGCACGGCCAGCAGTTCAGTCAACCGGGCCAGTGCCCGCATCGCCTGGCTGTGTGACCAGCACATCACGACCACGTCGTCGGCGAACCGCACCATCGCCCCATCACCGTCGTCCCACACCCGATCCATCTGGTGCAGGTAGACGTTGCAGAGCAACGGTGAGACCGGACCGCCTTGCGGGGTTCCGGTGACCGGCCGCCGCACCTGCCCATCCTCCATCGCCCCCGCACGCAGGATCGCGCGCAGCAGCGTGAGCACGGACTGGTCACAGACGCGTTCCTCGATCGCGTGCATCAACTTCTCGTGCGGGATCGCCGAAAAGCAATCGGCGATGTCCGTCTCGACCACCCACCGGCGACCCCGCGCGCACTCATCCACGAGCACCTGCAGGGCATCGTGCGCCGACCGCTTCGGACGGAAGCCGAACGAGCAGTCGGCCATGTCGGCCTCGAAGACCGGCTCGAGCACGATCTTCACGGCCGCCTGCACGATCCGATCGCGAACCGCGGGGATCGACAGCGGGCGGTACTGATCCTTCAGCCCCGGCTTGGGGATCAGCACCCGGCGCGTCGGCAGCGGTCGATAGCGCCGCTCCCGCAGTTCGGCGGCCACCTCGTCCAGGAGCCGGTCGACTCCGTACTCCTCGACCTGGGCCAGGGTGGTCTTGTCGATGCCCGGTGCGCCGTTGTTGGTGCGCACCGCCACCCACGCGCGCTGCAGCACGTCTCTGCGGCAGACCTTGTCGAACAGCGCGTGGAACCTCCGTCCGGGATCGGCCTTGGCCGCCCGGTAAAGCGCATGCTGCAGGGCACGGACCGGATCACGCGGAACTCGTGGTTCCCGTAATCCCGACGCGGCGGGACTAGCCTGACCGGCACTCACCGGGCCCCTCCCTGGTCAGTCGCTGCACATCGACGAAGCAGCGGCCCTTCCCATCGCCGCCGGTTGTGTTGTCCGGTCGGCTCGATCGGTACTACGGCCGCCTCCGACGCCCACCCGGCACGCTGCCCACTTCCCGGCTTCGACCGGTTATAGAGCGCGAGGCTCCGGCAACGAAGCCAAGCTTCCGCAGGTTGCCGGGCCGGGGAGGGCCTCCCCAGTTCCCGTCGTCACTATCGATGCGTTCCGCGCCCCATACGCCGGGGAGTCCTTGACGGCTGCGCTTCCAGGGTCTTCACCGCGTCCATGGCCTTCGCCCCGGTTTCGAGAGGCTCGGCACTCCCTTGTCCCACCACAATGGCGGGCTGAGTAACGACGCCGCAGGCTTCGCTTCATGCTACGGACCGCACCGTCGCTCCCCCATTTACAGGGCCTTCGACGCTGGGCTTCGACCCCGCCCGTTTCCAGACGAAGCCGCCAGCCTGCTACCGGGCCTCCTGGCAGCTACCCGGGCCGGACTTACACCGGCAAGCGACGACGAGCTTACGAACAGCAAGATCCACCGCTATGTCACGGCTTCACCTCCTGCTCTGCTGGGCGCACGAAAAAGCCTCATTGGTAATGCCTCGGTGCGCGGGGATGGGAGGCGTGGAAAGGGCCGGGTAACTCAGTTGGCATGCGGCTTAAACGGTGACGTAGGGGCCGAAAGCAAATACGACGAAGAGCAGGCAGGCCAGGAGAAACAGTCCTGTGGCCACACGTGTGCCGCTACGGCGCTCGCTCTCGGTTCGATGAGGCAGGTTGGCGGTGATCAGCCATGTCGAGGAGAAGACGACCAGGGAGATCGCGATCGGGAACAAGGCATGGGCGATCAGCATGGCCAGCATGAAGGAAGCATCTCAGTCTCACGGCGGGATAGGCGGGTGGGAGCGGCTGGTCTGGTGTGTCTTGGCCTTCGCATGGGCCGGGATGGCGTTTTCTCTTGGCAACGGCGGACCCGGGCGGTCAGCCGAACCACGCTGAGCGGCGCAGGCGATGCGCATGCCGTACAGGGCCTCGACGCCCCCCAGCACTCGTTCTTCCTGGGAGAAGGTGCATTCGTCCTCAGGCGCAGACGAGACCGGGGTCAGCGGCCGCCGCGGCGGGACTGTCCCGCGAGGCCCGGACCGGCCTTAGGCCTTGATCGTGCGGCTGCGGTGTCGCCGTGAGCACAGTGCGCTCCCCATACTCCAGTGCAGCCAGGAAGATGGCCGGGCTCGGGAAACGCCTGCGCCGGGCACGAGCGCTCTGCGACGGTGGAAGCCGTCGGCTCTCCAGCCCGCCGCCAGGAGGCAGCCATGGTCGATCTCGGTTTCACCGGCCCCAGCAGGCCCGCCAACGACTACCGGTTCGTCAAGGTCAGCGACGGCGACACCCCCACCGTCGAGATGCCCATCCGCATGGTGTCCATCGACACCCCCGAAACCAGCTACGGCGGCAGTCCCACCACCGCCCAGGCCGCCCTCGAGCGCGCCAAGACCCGGCTGGCCGACGGCACCTACGACGCGCTGCCGCCGGACCTGCGCGACTACCTCATCGCCCGCATCACCCCGGACGCCGCACAGCGCCACCAGGCCGCCGGCAAAGCCGCCGCCCAGGCGCACACCGCGATGGTGGCCGAGCGCCTGACCCGCCCCGACGGCTCGCAGCGCAAGATGGCGGTGCTGGCCACCGGAGAGCTCATCGAACGCAACGGCCGCCTGCTGGCCTACACCGCGCCCTGGTACACCGGCACCGTCTCCGACCCGCTGCCGCCCCGCGACGATCCGCGGCGGCGCACCTTCAACCTCGACATGGTCGCTGCTGGCTGGGCCGCGACCTTCGTCATCTACCCCTCGATCCCGCCCGCCCCGGACCTGAATCTGCTGCTGGCCGAAGCCGAAGCGGCGTGGAGCGAGCAGCGCGGCGCCTGGGCGGCCTTCGGCACCGATCTGCTGCTGGGATACGAGTACCGGGCGTGCATCAAACTCGGCACCGCCGACCTGGTCCTCCCCGGCACCGGCGGCGTTTCGGGCGCGGCCGGTGCGCGGGCCGCGACCCCGGAGCAGGTGATCGGCGAGGCGTTCTCCCGGGTGTGCGTGGACCTGCGGACCCTGACCGAGGTCGGCCTGTACGGCTACCACCGTATCCCGCCCGCGCAGCGGTTGTGGATCTGGGCCACCGACCTGGACCAGGCCCGAAAAGACCTGCCCATCACGTCCGCCACCGGCTGAACGACAACGAAAGGTCCTTGCGACAACGCGACGGCATGACGCTGAACCGTCAGCCAGGAGCGCAGATCCGCCCTACCGTCGTCGGACGCGTCCTGGATGGCATGCTCCTCGGCATCGGCCGGCTGGCCGATGATGCGCCGTACTCCTCCGGAAAACACCACCGGCACGGGGTGAACGTCCGGATCGTATTGCTGCTCGAGCAGGTGCGCGTCGCCCCGGCCCTGGGCGGGCGGCTCGCGCCGGTCGACGTGAGCCGGGTGACGTTCACCTGGCGCTAGCGGCTGCCGCAGGGCTCTCGAGCGGCCACCCGTGATGTTCTCGCCGCCGTCGTCGCGAGCGGCCGTGACGTGCTGACTGCCGCTACGGTCTATCGCTGTCCTCACCTGGCGCGTCAGCGGGCACCGCATGGGCGCCTACCCGCAGGCCGGCCTCGCGGGAGCAGGGCGGTACTGCTGCAGGAACCGCTGGGCCGCCGTACAACCTGGCTGCGTGGCCTGGCATTCCGGGCATCGGCACCGATACTTGGCGTAGGTCCAGGCCCGGCCGTGCCGCAGGTCAGGGTTCCTACCATCCAAGAGCGCACTGTGGAGATGGCGCTCCCAGTCGCCGTCCCAGCGGGCCCGCCCATAGGCCACCTCATCGGATAGGCCGTGCTTTTCCATGGCCTGCTTCAACGGTGTGCCCTGGCTCACCGCGGCGAGGACCTGCGCGCGTACCTCGGGTGGGAAGACCTCGTCCATGACGCCGTGACGCCAGGGGGTGGAGCGGTGCTGATGCATGATGTCCTCGTAGCTGTTGATCACTGTCACTAGGTGACGACCCCTCAAAGGGGCGATGAGTGCTTCGCGCAGCGGTGCCAGCGCATGTGATCGCGACGACCCCTCGAAGGGGCGATGAGGACTACAGGGCACGACGCTACAGCGCAGGTCTCCAGCCGGGCAAGACCATCCGCCCATCGAGTCCGGTCGCTCTACCGGCCGAGCCTCGTCGACGGCGCGATCGGAGGCGGCGGCTGAAGGTGAAAGGCCGGCGCATCGGCGGGGACCGATGGCGAAAGACGCCCAGGCCTCCGGTCCGGTCGCACCCCGATGGCGTGCCGCGCAAGCGGCGTGAGCCATGGCGAGCACGGCCACGATTGCTTCTCCTCGGCTGGGTATGCCGCAGGGACGATCGCGGAGATTTCCGCTGCGTACCGCCGTCGTCGAACGTGACGGGGCAGTCTTCCGGTGTTGCCTGGCAGAGGATGTCCTGCGGCCGCTTCTTCATCACGGTTTAACAGCTCTGCGGCCGGTCAGTCCTCTTTCCCGTTCGCCGCGATGCGGCGTCATCGCATCTCAGTCGGCGAAACACCGGGTTATTTTCACGCCATCGACGCCCGGACCGGCTATCGTGAATCATGTTCGGTTTGATTAAAGGAGTCCATCATGGCAAAGCAGATCCAGGAAATCCTCATCGACGACCTCGACGGAGGTGAGGCTACCCAGACGGTCTCCTTCGCAATTGACGGCACCAGCTATGAAATCGACCTGAGTGATGTCAATGCCAAGAAGCTCCGCGAGCATCTGGCGCCCTTCGTGGCCAGTGCCCGCCGGGATCTGAGCGCCGGCGCGCCCAAGCGCCGACGCGGTGGTGCCACTCGGGCGCTCAGCCGGGAGAAGAGCGCCGACATTCGCGCCTGGGCCAAGCAGCACGGGCACCCTGTCAGCGAGCGGGGCCGCATCGCCAGCAAGATCGTGGAGCAGTACGAGGCCGCGCACTGACCCACCGCGGGAAAGGCCGGTGCGGTCTTGGCTTCCTCGCAAGGGGAGGCACGCGCTGAAGTCCGGCTCTGGTGTTCTCACCGCAACATGGGGAAATGGCGCCAGGAGCCGCGCGGTTGAACCGTGCCCGTCGGCGCTTACCGGCGGGCACCATTGCACACGGCCAGGGAAAGGCAGGGCGTACGCACCGGCGCGTCCATCGCCGGCCGCATCACCGCCCGGGTGCGACGGTCCACCCGGGAGCGTCGATCTCGTGAGCGGGCAATGAAGCCTTCGAACCCCTCGCCGTAGAGAGCCGCGTACCGCTGCCGGAAAAGTCTGCTTTCAACGGCGGTTCAACACCGACTTTGCTCCCTCGGCGGAACCGGTAGTCCGATCGCTGCCAGGGCGGCGACGGCGGCCGACGGGTTCTCCGTCTGGTGATGTCCGGCACGGGTCACCGCGTCGCGCGAGGACTTCGTGCGCGGCTCTGCCGCGGCAGGGGGCACCGAGCGACCCGCAGGGACTGGCGGCGCCTGTGGTCAGAACGCCACCGTATAGCGTTCGTGGTTGGTCAGCGTGCTGGCCGCCGCCGTGGGCAGCGCCACCACGCCCGGGCAGTTCACGACCTGCCGGACGAGGTGCTCGGCATCGCTCACCGCCGCCAAGCCGCCGGGCAGCGCATCGATGACCGCCGCAAGGACCTGCGCGCGGCTCCAGATGCTCGGATCGGTGTCGGTATCGGTGTCCAGTGGAGCAGCGAAGACCTGCGCGGCGAGCTGATCGGCCGGTGGCACCGGCGGCGGCGTGCGGGAGCCGGTCAGGCAGGCGGCGACCAGCGCGCGCGGGTCCACGCCGAGGTCGCGGCTCTGCTGTCGCCAGGCCTGGCGCAGCCGGTGCGGCGCCGCGGACGCGGTCAGCTCCTCCACGGTGTGCAACCGCGCGGCGGCCCGCGCGCCGGTCTCCGCCGTGGCGGGATCATGGCCGTGCTCGTTCAGGTAGGCCGCCACCCGATTGCGGCGTTTGGAAAAACGATCACGCAGGTGCGCGGGGATCCGGCTGATCTCCCACGCTCCGGTCACCGGGGCCACCTCCAAGGTGATGGCGCAGCGCTCGATGAGCAGCCTGCGCAGGCGGGCTTTGACCACTCGGTCGGCGGCCAGGGCATGCCGGTAGACGTCCCTGCCTCCCGATCCCGGGGCCGACCAACGCCCGTCCTGGCCGCGCACCATGTTGGCGATCACGACCCGGGCATGCAGGTGCGGATCAGGGACCTGCCCGTCGACGGCGTGGGCCGTCTGGCCGAAACGCACCCAGCCCAGCAGGCCGGTGCCGGGCATGCGGCGGGCGCGGTGGCCCTCCCCGTTTTTGCCGCGCAGCCCGTACCCGGCCCAGCCGCTCAACGCCTCGACCGCGTCATGGACGGCGATCGTGAAGGCCTCAAGGATCTGCTCGGCCAGCGGCGCATCCGCCAGCCCGTAGAGCACGGAGATGCTTTTCGGCAGGTCGAACAGCAGCTCATAGCCGCGGTTGCCGATGCGGACCCGGCGGGTGCGCTCCCGCAGGGCGCAGGCGATCTGCTGGGCGTCGTACAGCCGCTCCAGGCCGGTGCCGGCCGCCGCGGCCAGTCGGCGAGCCTCGTCGACGGGCAGCCGGAGGCCGGGACCACGGCGTTCCAGGGCGCGCTGCAGCCGCAGCGCGCGCTGCGCCGCCCACTGATTGCCGATGAGGCTGTCGGGCACGGTGAGACCGTGACGTTCGGCGCGCTCGACCAAGACCTGCAGGAGGGGCGCGGCCGGAAGCATCGCATCGGGATGGGTGCGCATCGCCGGGGCGACCAGCTGCCGGCCGGTACGCGGGTCGCGGCCGCTCATCAGGTCCCGGGCCATACCGTGCTGGTCCCAGGTCACGGGGGCACCTGCGGTGAGGCCGACCTCGGCCAGGCCGGAGCCGATCCACCACAGGGCGGCACCGCCCAGCGGCACGACGGGAACCGCGGACGCTGCGAGCTCGGCGGGCGCGGCGGGATCGTCCGGGAACTCCCCGGTGCGCAGCCGCTGGTCGATCGCGCTCATCGCCGGTCCCAGAACCGTCACCCACCCCACGACGGTTCCCCGCTGCCGGTGAGCACGGTGGTGCGGGCGGGCGCCGGCCGTACACCCGGCGGACGAGAGTGCGGCGGGCCCGGCCGTTCGCTGCGCGGGCGCACCATGACCGGCGGGGCCGACTCGATTGGCGGCCGCGCGGCCTGCAGCAGCGCCTGCCAATCCCGGCGCTGGGCGTGGATGGCGGCCAGCTGCTCGGCGCGGTGGCGATGGGCGCCCAGCCGCACCGCCGCCTCATCCAGCGAGCAGGTGCTCCGCTTCCAGCCCGCGGGACCTCGGACGGCCAGTCCCGCGGCCGCCAGGGTGCGCAGCGCCTTGGTCGTAGTGCTGCGCGACAGCAGCGCTTGCCGCGCCAGCTGGCTGGAGCCGACGTCGGTAGCCGACAGCGTCTCGTACAGCAGCGCGGCGGATGCGCCGAGGTAGCTCACCGCGGGATGAACGGTTTCGACATGCGTGGAGCGCCACGCCCACGCGCCGAGGTGGTGCTTGTAGGCCTGCGGTGTCCGCAGGCGGTAGCGGTCGCCGTACTTGCCGCGCCCGACGACCGTGCGCACGAGGAGCGGGTCGTCCTCCTGGCGCAGCAGGGCCAGATTCAGGGCGACGGTGGAGGGATGCAGGCCGGTCATCAGCGACAGCGACCGGACGCCGAACGCCGGCGCCATGGTGGTGCCCAGGCGCGCGGCCACGGCGATGGCCCGCAGCAGCACCCGCACACCTGCCGATCCCTTGCCCCAGCCAGCGCGGCGCTCGGGGTCGGACTCGGCGGTCCACACCACGGTGAGCCACCGGGAGGCGCCGCGGCGCGCAGCGGGGTCGGCCTCCTCAAGAGGGGGCGGCCCGGGCAAGGCCAGCGGTGGGGCGCAGGCCTGCAGCGGGAACGGCGGCAGGGACGCTGCTCGTCGGGGCGCGGGATGAAGCTCCGGGCGCGAGGACGAACTCGCCGCCGTGGGAGGTACCGACGCCAGGGGCATTGCCATATGTCACCTCAAAGGACAGGGGTCGGGAGGCGGTGCGGGGCGGGGTGGGCCCGCGCCGTGAGTGACCTGCCGGGTTCCAGTAGCAGGGGGCCGCCACCTCCAGCGCGCTTACTATGTCATATGACAGATGTCAGGAAAATAGTAAATATTGGAATGAGGGGAACTCGCATTCCTTCGCCACCGGCAGCGAGGGGATTCGGCCGGTCGGCAGCACGTCCCCCTGCCTGCGCCGCCCTGTCGGGCCGCACCGGCCCCTTCTCGCCGGTGCGACGGATGACCGGCGGCAGATTCCGTACCTTTTCACCAGCATGGCGATCGCACCCGGCCCCGCAGACGAGGCCCGCTGCAGGACCTGACAGAACCAGTCAAGGCGACGGTGTCAGGGGTGAAGAATGCCCCGCAGCTTTCAACTCCGCTTTCAGTCGCCCGCTCTGTCCACGTGACGCCCGGCAGGCACCCGGCGCGCGACAGGAGTCAAGGGAGCTGCGATGAGCTGCAGGAATACTCCCGACGTGAGGCTTCTGCATCACCGCCCCGCCCTGCATATAACGAACAGATCACGCTATGGAATCGGGGATGTCACGCCCATTCCGCACACCTCGATCTTGACTCTACATTGACAAGCCTTGTCAATACGATGGCGGTCCACCACCGGACGCCACCACCACCCCGCGCCACCAGATCCCACCCACGGAGCCGCCCCATGCCCACCTCCACCGCCCCCGCCCCCGGTATCGCCGGACAGATCGCGGTCGTCACCGGCGCCGCCCAGGGCATCGGCGCCGCCGTCTGCACCGCCCTGGCCACCGCAGGCGCAAAAATCGCCGCCCTCGACATCGACGCCCGCCTGCAGCAACTCGCCGACAGCCTGCCCGGCACCCACCCCTACCATCTCGACGTCCGCGACGGCCCGGCCGTCACCGCCACGATCGACGCCATCGAACGGGAGATCGGCCCCATCGGCATCCTGGTCAACGTCGCCGGCGTCCTGCACACCGGCCCCGTCGCCACCATCACCGATGAGGACTGGCACCAGACCTTCGCCGTCAACACCGACGGCGTCCTGCACACCTGCCGCGCCACCGCCCCCCACATGATCACCCGCCGCACCGGAGCGATCGTCACCGTCGCCTCCAACGCCGCCTCGGTGCCGCGGATCGGCATGGCCGCCTACGCCGCCTCCAAGGCCGCCAGCGCCGCCTTCACCCGCTGCCTCGGCCTGGAGCTGGCCCCCTACGGCATCCGCTGCAACACCGTCTCCCCCGGCTCCACCGACACCGCCATGCTGCGCGCGCTCGCCGCAGACCGCGATCCCCAGAACGCACGCAACGCCGTCGTCAACGGCGACCCCGCCGCCTTCCGGATCGGCATCCCGCTGGGCCGCATCGCCACCCCCGGCGACATCGCCGACGCCGTCCTCTTCCTGGCCTCCGACCAGGCCCGGCACATCACCCTGCAGGAGCTGTTCGTCGACGGCGGCGCCTCCCTGCGCCCCTGACCCGACCCCACCTCACCTGCCACCCCCCGCGCTCCTACTCCCCGGCCCCTTCTTCTCACCCACCCGGCGTACCACCCGCCGACCCACCTTCCGGAGCATCCCCATGGCCCCCTCCACCCTGTCCACCCGGCGCCGCCTGGCTCCGCCGGCCGCCGCACCCGCAGCAGCGCCCACCCTGACCGGCTACCGGCCCGGCACCTCGGTGCTGTTCACCGCGCCCGGCCAGACC
This sequence comes from Planomonospora antibiotica, assembly GCF_014647955.1. Lineage (NCBI taxonomy): Bacteria > Bacillati > Actinomycetota > Actinomycetes > Streptosporangiales > Streptosporangiaceae > Planomonospora > Planomonospora antibiotica. The sequence goes on from NZ_BMQE01000029.1 coordinate 17,178, forward strand.
CTGCTCACCCAGGGCCACCGCGACCTCATCACCGCCCCCTTGCCCGACCTACCCGACCGCGTCGCCACCGCCCTGGCCGACGCCCCCGCCGGATCGCTCGCGACCGGCGCCATCACCTTCGACGGCGCCACCTCCCACCTCATCGTCCCCGAGCACGTGACCTGGTCCGGCCCATTTCCCTCGGTCCGGACCCGCCGCTCGCCCGCCGCCTGGACCATCACCCCGGTGCCCACCGCCGAGCACTACCTCACCAGCGTCCAGCGCGCCCTGGACCTCATCACCGGCGGCTCCCTCGACAAGGTCGTGCTCGCCCGCGCCCTGGACCTGCACGCCGACCAGCCCATCGACGTCCGCGACCTGCTCGCGCGCCTGACCGGCCGCGGCCGCCACGTCTTCGCCGTCCCCCTGCCCGACCAGCGCACCCTCCTGGGCGCCAGCCCCGAGCTGCTGATCTCGCGCCACGGCCGCCAGATCACCACCATGCCCCTGGCCGGCTCGGCCGCCCGCTCGACCGACCCGCTCACCGACCGCCAGCGCGCCCAGCAGCTGCAGCGCTCGGTCAAGGACCGCCACGAGCACCGCCTGGTCATCGACGCCATCGCCGACGCCCTCCAGCCGTACTGCACTTACCTGCACGTCCCCTACGAGCCGACGCTGCTGCCCACCCCCACCATGTGGCACCTGGCCACCACCATCACCGGCCGCCTGCGCGACGAGGTCCCCAGCCTCACTCTGGCCGCCGCCCTGCACCCCACCCCCGCCATCTGCGGCACGCCCACCGCCGCCGCCCGCACCGCCCTCACCGACCTCGAACTCCTCGACCGCGGCTTCTACGGCGGACTGGTCGGCTGGACCGACGCGACCGGCGACGGCGAATGGGCCCTGACCATCCGCTGCGCCGAGACCCGAGGCCGCACCCTGCGGCTGTGGGCCGGAGCCGGCATCGTCACCGGCTCCGACCCCGAACACGAGCTCGCCGAGACCTCCGCCAAGTTCCGCACCCTGCTGCAAGGCCTCGGCGTGACCGCCTTCGTCTGACCCGCCGCTTCACCGCCCGACGGCCCGCTCACCCGGGTCGACCGGCGCCACCGCACCCGACCGACCGCACCCAGGAGACCCCTCGTGGCCATTCCCGCCATCACGCCCTACCCCATGCCCACCCACGCCCCGGCCTCGCCGCTGCCCTGGCAGCTGGACCCCCGCCACGCCGCCCTGCTCATCCACGACATGCAGACCTACTTCCTGACCCCCTACCAGGGCCACTCCCCCGCCCCCGACCTGCTCGCCAACATCGCGCGACTCCGCGAACACTGCACCGACCTGCACATCCCGGTCATCTACTCCGCCCAGCCCGCCGCCCAGACCCGCGCCGAGCGCGGCCTGCTGCAGGATCTGTGGGGGCCCGGCATCCGCACCGCCGCCGAGGCCGCCATCACCGGCGCCCTGGCGCCCCGCGACGGCGACATCGTGATCACCAAGCGGCGCTACAGCGCCTTCCAGCGCACGCCCCTGGCCGAACTCCTGATCGAACGCGGTTGCGACCAGCTGATCGTCTGCGGCGTCTACGGCCACATCGGCATCGCGGCCACCGCGACCGAGGCGTTCATGCGCGACGTGCAGCCGTTCCTGGCCGTCGACGCGATCGCCGACTTCACCGCCGCCGACCACGAGCAGACTCTGCGGCATGCCGCCGCCCGCTGCGCCGCCACCCTGACTACCAGCGACATCGTGCACGCGCTGACGGCGGCCGAGTTGCTGCTGTAGGGGCACCGGTGCCGGTGTTGATCTTGCTATGGCTGTTTGTTTTAATCGAAGACATTTCCTTTACGATGTAGATTTATCTCGGGAGCTCTGGAGGCTTGCCACCGGGAAACCCGCCGCACAGCTCCAATCGCACAAGAGGTCTTCCGGGCGACAACGAACGTAAGCGCGCGGACCCGCACGCCTCCCCCCACGATCCGCCACGCGAGGAGAACACCCCTCCCCCGCCCTGCTCCATCAGGCGACGTTCGCCTATCCGCGGATGAGCCATAGCGGCGGGCCGAGTGCCTGGCGGGCGACCCCGCCCACAGAAGCGGCGCCGCCCACCAGGCACCCGGCCCGGACCTATCTGACTCGATGATCAGGCCCGCATCCCACTCACTGCTGAGCGGCGGGCGCTCCACTCAGCCGACGTGGGCCGGTCGCAGGATGACCGGCAGGGTGCGGGGGCCGTTGGCGATGAAGGAGTCCAGCGGTTGCAGGTCCTCGGAGCGAATGGCCAAGGTGAGGTCGGGGAAGCGGCCGAACAGCGCGTCCAGGCCGGTGCTGGCCTCCAATTGGGCCAGGGATGCGCCCAGGCAGTAGTGCACGCCGTAGCCGAACGCCAGGTGTTCGGCGCGGGTGGCGCGGGTGAGGTCGAAGGCGTCGGCGTTCTCGCCGTGCTGGATCGTGTCCCGGCCGGCGGCGGCGTATCCGGCGAGGATCGGCTCCCCCTTGCCGATCGTGATGCCGTGCTCCTGCAGGACGATGTCCTCGACCGCGTACCGCAGGGGCAGACTGGCCACGGGCGCCTGCCAGCGCAGGGTTTCCTCGATCGCGTCCGTCCAGGAGGCGCGGCCGGTGCGGACGGCCTCCAGCTGGTCGGGATGGGTGAGCAGGGCGACCAGGGTGTTGGCGATGAGGTTGACGGTGGTCTCGTGCCCGGCGGCGATCATGAGGAACAGGGTGTCGACGAGCTCGGCCTCGCTCAGCCGCGAATCGCCGTCCTCGTCCCGGGCGGCGATCAGGTCGCTGGTCATGTCGTCGCCGGGCTTCTCCCGTTTGGCGGCGATCAGGCCGGTCAGCAGGGTGTAGGCGTCGCGCTGGGTGGCGAGGATCTCTTCGGGGTCGGCGCTGGTGTGGAAGACGCTGTCGACGACGCGGCGGATGTCGTCGCGGGAGGATTCGGGCAGCCCGAACAGCTCGGCGATGACCTGCATGGGCAGCTGGTAGGCGAAGGCCTCGCGCAGGTCCACGGTCTGGCCGGGCGGGACAGCGGCCAGAGTGTCGAGCAGGCCGGTGGTGATCTGCTCGACACGGGGGCGCAGCGCCTGGATGCGGCGCGGGGTGAACGCCGGGGAGATCAGCCGGCGCAGCCGCCGGTGCTCGGGACCGTAGGCGGTGAACATGTTGGTGACGGCCACCCACGTGTACAGGGGCCAGTCCTGCGGGACCTCACCGGCGGCGAAGGCGGGCCAGTGCTGGCGCGGGTCCTTGGAGACGCGCGGGTCGGCCAGCAGAGTGCGCAACAGCTTGGAGTCGGTCACCGCCCATGCCTGGATGCCGCCCGGAAGTTCCACCAGCGTCGCCGGGCCGGCGGCGCGGAGGCGGGCGGCCTCGCCGTGGATGTCGGCGCCGGTGGCGTCGATGCGGTAGGGGCAGGCGGGGGCGGTGTCCATGCGGGCTCTCCAATGACAGGCGGGCAGACGGGGGTGAAGTGCACGGGCAGGGCGGTCAAGGCGCGATGGAACGGGCCTTGGCGCCATTGCAGGTCGGCGGCGGCCACGGCCGATCGCACGTCGGGCAGGCGGTCCAGGAGCCGTTCGATGGCGACGGTGGCGATCAGACGGGAGGGGTCTTTGGCGGGGCAGGCGTGCGGCCCTGCGGAGAACGCCAGGTGGGCGCGGTTGCCGACCCGGCTGGTGGCGGCGTTCAGCTTCGGGTCGGTGTTGGCGGCGGCCAGGCTGACGACGACCGGGTCACCGGCGCGCAGGGGAACCCCGCGCAGGGCGACGTCGTGCCGGGGGTAGTGGACGGCGTAGTTGGCCATGGGCGGGTCCAGCCACAGCACCTCTTCCAGGGCCGCGTCGACAGGGGTGGTGCCGCCGGACAGGTTGCCGGCGAAGCGGTCATCGGCCAGCAGCAGCCACAGGGCGTTTCCGATCAGGTTCTGCACCGGTTCGGTGCCGGCCGCGATCAGCAACGTGCACTGGTGGATCATCTCCTCGTCGCTCAGCCGGGCCGGGTGGGCCATCAGCCAGGACGTCACGTCCGGGCCCGGCTGGGCGCGTTTGGCGCCGATCAGGTCGACCATGTACCGGGTGAACAGCGCGTCGCCTTCGATGGCGCCGTCGCCGCCCTCGAACATCTTGGCCAGGGCGGCCAGCAGCCGGGTGCCGGCGTCGTCGGCCTGGCCGAACAGGGCGTTGATGGTGAGCACCGGCAGGACGGCGGCGTAGTCGCCCAACAGGTCGGCCTGGCCGCGGGGGGCGAAGGCGTCGATGAGCCGGTCGGCGGTGCGGGCGACGGAGCCGTGCAGGACGTGCGGGTCGACGCGGGCCAGGCTGTCGGTGATCGCCTGGCGGTAGCGGCTGTGCGCCGGTTGATCGGAGAACAAGGCGTTGGGCCGGTAGCCCATCATCGGGACGACGGAGCTGTCGGCGGGAACCTCACCGCAGGCCAGCGCGCGCCAGTTGCGCGGGTCCTTGGAGTACAGGTGCGGGCTGCGCAGCACCTCCAGCGCGGCGTAGTAGTCGAGCACCAGCCAGGCGTACACGCCGGGGGCGAGTTCGACCGGGGCGACGGGTCCGCGGGAGCGGCGCAGCCGGTCGTAGACCTCGTGGGGGTCGGCGGCGAATTCCGGTCCGTACAGCGGCGTGATCGGCGGCTGGCCGACGTCGCGGACGGCCGAAGGCGGGCCGGTGTCGCCCGGTGGGACGGCGGGAGGCGGGATGCGGTGGCGGGCGGAGGTCATGCGGGCTCCTTGGTGGCGCGGGTCAGCAGGTACTGCACGAGGGTGATCAGCGCCTGGGCCGCGGAGGGACGGTGGCGGGCGTCGCAGACGACCAGGGGGGTCTCCTCCAGCAGGTCCAGGGCGCCGCGCAGGGCCGCCAGGTCCACCTCGGGGGCGTCGTCGAACCGGTTGACGGCCACGGCGTAGGGCAGGCCGTGTTCTTCGACCATGTCCATCACCGGGAAGCAGGCCTCCAGGCGGCGCGGGTCGGCCAGGACCAGCGCGCCGAGCGCTCCGTAGGCCAGGTCGCGCCACAGGGGGTGGAAGCGTTGCTGCCCGGGGGCGCCGAACAGGTACAGCACCAGGCTGCGGTTGAGGCTCAGCCGGCCGAAGTCCATCGCCACGGTGGTGGTGTTCTTGCTGCTTGCTCCGGCCAGGTCGTCGACGACGGCGCCGGCCTGCGTCATGATCTCTTCGGTGCGCAGCGGTTCGATCTCCGATATGGCGCCCACCAGGGTGGTCTTGCCGACGCCGAAGTTGCCTGCGATGAGGATCTTCACCGAGCGTTCCACCGCGGCGTCGAGATAGGCCGTCTCGTGGCGTTCAGACGACCAGGGCGCGGAGCCCATCTAATACCTCCTGCAGCAGTTGGATGTCGGGGCCGTGGGTGGTGGACGCGGGCGGGCGGGTGGCCAGGAGCCCGGCGTCGACCAGGTCTGCGAGGAGGACCTTGGTGATGCTGACGGGCAACGCCAGGTGGGCGGCGATCTCGGCCACCGACAGGGCGCCGCCGCGGCACAGTGCCAGCATCCGGCGTTTTTCCGGGCCGGTGGCGGGGTCGCCTCTGCTGGCGGGGGCATCGGCGACGGTGACCACCAGCGTCACCAGGTCGAGGGGGATACGGGGGTGCGCGCGGCCGCCGGTCACCACATACGGCCGTACCAGGTCGCTGTCGCGGCGGGCCCCGGTCATGGGCGAGGTGCGGTGCCGTTGCGGGGCGGATTGGTCATCTCCCGGCCCAGCCGGTCGACGAGCTGGTGCAGGCGGTGGCTGATCATCGGCAGGTCCACGTCGCTCGTGCAGGAGACCGCCAGGTAGGAGCCCGTTCCGGCCGCCGTGGTGAGCAGGTAGCCGGTGTCGAACTCGACCAGGGTCTGCTGCCAGGGGGCGTGCGGGCTGTCGGCGCAGAATTCCGCGGTGCTGCGGCTGAGGGACTGCAGTCCCGCCAGGGCGGCGGCGAACTTGTCGGCCGCGTCCCGGGGGATGCCGGCCGAGTGGACGTCCACCAGGCCGTCGGCGGTCAGCACGATCGCGTGCCGGACACCGGGCAGGTTGACGAGGTCGTTGAGCATCCAGGCAGGGGTGGTCATGAGAGCGGGTTTCCTTCTCGATCGGGCGAGGCGGCGGTGCGGGCGGCGCGCGGGGCCTGCTGGAAGGCGGCCGCGACCGCGGCGGCCTGTTCCGGGCTGCGTGGCGGCGCGCCTGTCACGGCGGGCTGGGGCTGCTGAAGCACCGGATCGGCGGCCCGGCGGCGGCGCTGAGGGTAGAGCCCCGCAGGCGGCGACTGGGCGGGAGCCGAGACCGGCGGTGGAGGCAGGGCGGGGGCGTCCTGAGCGCTCGGGTGGGCCAGCAGCGCGGTGGGCAGCAGGATGACGGCGCGCACGCCCCCGTAGGGGGATTGGGAGTCCACCGTGACCTGGAAGCCGTAGCGGCGGGCCAGTGCCCCGATGACGGGGAACCCGATCTTCGGGGGGTCACCGAGCCGGGTGATGTCCACCGGCTGGGCTCCGGACAGGATCTCGGTGGCCTTCTGCTTGTCCTGCTCGTGCATGCCGATGCCGCCGTCGTCGATCACGATGGCCGCGCCGTTGTGCACCCACTTGATGCTCACCTCGACGCCGGTGGTGGGCGGCGAGTGGCGGGTGGCGTTGTCCAGCAGCTCGGCCACGGCCAGCACCACCGGTTCGACCACCCGGCCGACCACCAGCTGGTCGGTTTGCGCGGCGGTCTGCACCCGCAGGAAGTCACGGACACGCGAGATGGCGCCCCGTACGACGTCCTCCAGCGCGACGTCGCCGCGCTGCTGTCCCGGCCAGGCGCCGCACAGCACCGCGACCGCCTGGGCGCGCCGGCTGATCTGGGCGTTCATGTGATCGATCCCCAGCAGCGCGTCCAGGATGCCCGGATGGTCGTAGCGGCTTTGCATGTCGGAGATGGCGCGGCGCTGCTCGCTGGTCAGGCCCTGCAGGCCCCGCATCGTGGCCTGCAGGGTGGCGCGTGCGGCCTGGTCGGCGCGGGCCAGCGCGGAGCGGACGTGGTGGTCCAGCTGTTGCATCGCCGCCTGCATGCTGTGGCCGTATTCGGTGGCGGCCAGGTGTGCGTGCAGCGGTCCGGGCACCGGTACCAACGGCTGGAACAGGGATTCGGCCAGCGCGGGGAGCCGGACCTCCACCAGGTGGCGGGCTTCCTCATCGCGGGCGCGCAGTTCACCGAGCAGGGCGGTGTGCTGGTGGCGCAGGGCGGCGGCCACGCGCCACTGGTGCACCGCGATCGCCACAGCGGCTACCAGGCACAGCGCGAGGAGCACCTCGATCAGGGGGTGCGGCATGGCAGGTCCTCAAGGGGTCGGGGGCGGCAGGCGCGTCGTGGATGTTCCAGCAAGGGGCGCTCCCTGGCGCTCCGGAGTTGTGCGGACCGACCGGCACCGTGAGGGAGGTACTGGCCGGCCCGCACGCGCACACCCTGAGAGCCGATCCTGTCGGGGGTGTGCGGGTAAGGGGAGCGCGGTGGTCCGCGCCGGTTGGAGAGCTGGTCGCCGCGCTGGTCTGGGGGTCGGGCCAGCGCGGTGCAGCAGACGAACTGGAGGGATCTTCCCCGGGGTGTCCTGGGGCGGACGGCACGGCTCCGGCCTTCCTGACCCCGGGAAACAGGAGCAGGTCCCGATCAGGCGGCCCTCCTTGATTCAGTCCGCAGGGAATCCCCCGGCATTCGTGTGCGTCAGATCGCACCTGAGGGAGATTTCCGGCATGTTTCGGTCAAACGCACGTTTACTGCCATCCGGGCATGGAACAGAGGTTCGCTGTTCGGATGTGCGGTCGTCATTGATGCCTCTATTGCGTCAGGGAGGGAAGTCAAGGACAGAGAAGGGGCGAACCTCGGAGTCCGCAACGCGAACACACGGTGGACAATGTGACTGACTGCGTTCAACGGAACACGCCAGGGCATCGAGACATGCGAACAAGGAGAAGTCATCACCGTCGGGGCTCGGCTGCGTCCGAGGAGGCCCCGCCGCACCCGCACCCTCTTAGGCGTCAATCGGACCTGCGGGCGCACGCTTCGCCGTACTGCACGTTGATTCATGCGAACCCTCCCATGCCTGCACGCACCAGGTGATCATGCTGTCCAGGTAGCGATTATGGACCATACGCAAACCCGCATGAAAGACGAATACACAACAAATATCAGAAAGCTCGCGACATATCTTCTTGCCATGTGGACCGGCAAGCTCCCATCGGCCGGTCACAGCACTACGGCAGCCGCGTTAATCACCGATGGAGGACGCGCTACGACTTGATGGGCGCATAGGGTCAATGACCTGGTCAAGCCGACACAGTGATGCCACGAACTGCGAGATAGCCGGAGCGGTATCGATGGGCCACACGTCACGCGGAGAGGCATCATCCGGATGTGTTGCTATCCAACGCCGCGAACGCGCTCGGGTTTGGGATTGTTCATCGCAGCCGACGCAGGCTTATCGTCGAGCGCACCATCTACATCGAGCGCGTCACCTATCCGTAAGCCCTCGTCGTGGGCACCGAGCTGGCCCTCACCAGCAGATCCACCACCGAAACCCACATCCTGCCGGCCGTGTGCAACCTGATCGACCTCAACACCGCGCGCATCGCTCAGTACGTCAACGCCCGTGCCGCCACTGATGATGAGGCCGAAACGCTGAAGGTCCGTGACACCGTCTCCGTGCTCGAGTTCACCCGCATCACCAGCGCGGCCGACGGCCGACCCGTCGAACTGCTGCACCGCGTCTACAACGGCGACCGGGGCCGCATCGTCACGGAGCCGCCGGGCGCCGTGGCATCCTGAGATCATGACCCGACCCGGGCATGATCTGAGCGAACTCGACTGGATTCCCTACTCCCCTCTGGTCGAGCTGCACGACGCTCGGCTCACCCGCTTCGGCATCCGCGTGCTCCTGAAACGCGACGACCTGATCCATCCCCTGCTGCCGGGCAACAAGTGGCGCAAGCTGAAACACAATCTGACGCGGGCCGCCGCTCTCGGGCACGACACCCTGCTCACCTTCGGCGGCGCCTACTCCAACCATGTGCGGGCCGTCGCAGCCGCCGGCGACCGCTTCGGGTTCAGGACCATCGGCGTCATCCGCGGTGAGGAGCACCTCCCGCTCAACGATGTCCTCACCTTCGCCACCGGCTGCGGGATGAGGCTGACCTACCTGGACCGCACCACCTACCGCACCAAGCACACCACGGCCGTCACCGAGGAGCTTCGACGGTGCTTCGGCTCGTTCTACCTGCTTCCGGAGGGCGGCAGCAACGACCTGGCCGTGCGCGGCTGCGCCGAGCTTCCCGCAGAGATCGACGTGCCGTTCGACATCATCTGCTGCCCGGTCGGCACTGGCGGCACACTGGCCGGGATCGCCGCCGGCCTGGCCTCTGACCAGCGCGCTCTCGGATTCTCCGTGCTGAAAGGCGGCCGGTTCCTCGCGGATGACGTCGCCCGGCTCCAGATGGACGCTTACGGCCGCACCTTCACCAACTGGGAGATCGACCACGGCTTCCACGCCGGCGGCTACGCCAAGCGCAGCGCCGACCTGGAGGTGTTCATCGCCGACTTCGCCGACCGGCACGGGATACTGCTGGACTGGATCTACGCAGCGAAGATGATGCGGGGTATCTTCACCCTCGCCGAGCAGGGCGCGTTTCCTCCCCAGAGCGTGATCGTCGCGGTGATCACCGGGCCGGTGGAGAAAGTACCGTAAGCGCAGTTCAGAGCTTGTGGTGGTACTGGCGCAGGTCGCGGGCCGACAGCGGCCGGTCCACCCACGACAGCTCCCACTCCCCAGAATTGACCTTGAAGTTCTTGCCGAATCCGAGCCACTTGCCGTGCATCGCCCGGCCCATCGGATCCACGAGCATCTGAAGTGTTCCGTGGTAGGTCGCGCCCTTGTAGTAACCGGTCGGCGAGGTCTGCTCCGTCCAGGTGCCGGGGGCGATCATGCCGTTCGCCGACAACTCCAGGCTCAGGCGCGACCTCATCGGGTGTGTCGCGCATCGTTACAGGAAGTTGATCTTCGGTGGACCTACCCGCGGGTCACGGGTACGCCGCTTCGCCCTGGTGGTTTCCAAGGCGAAACGGCGATCACTCGTCTATCTCTGCAGCAGCGGCACGGTGGCGTAGGTCTCCCACTCGTACATGCGCCGATCGCGGTTCAGCACGATCAGCTCCGCGCTGCGGATCTCCGCTACCGCAGGAGCAGCATCAACCGCGTCCAGAGCCGCCGCGACCGGCGAGGCAGGCCCATCCGCGTTGCTGTAGGCGATCGTCACGTGCGGAGCGAACCCTTCGGCCGGTTCAGGGACCTGCTCCCACACCTCGCCGATCGCCTCACGGATCGCCGAACGTACGGCGGCCGCCGGCGCGGCGGGGGTTCCTTCCCAGCGGATCGCCTCGGGGGTGATCTGCGGCCGGTCGAGCGTCAGCTCGAACGCCCGGATCGCGGCCAGGCGGGTGGCGGCCGCGGAAACAATCGCCTGCACGTCGTCCTCGGACACCTCGTCGACGAACCCGAGCCCTTGCATGGTCAGGTGCAGCCACCGATCCGGCACCAGATCCAGGCCGTCCACGCCCTTCAGTCCCTGGCGGTACTGCTCGGCGATCCGATGCACGTCCGGCGCATCGGTGAAGGTCATATGCCAGGTGTAGAAGCGGCGCCTCTGGCTCCAGCCGGGCCGCCACCACCAGTGATCCGCCATCCGCTGTTCATCGCTCATGCGGCCATCCCATCAAATCGCTTCCTCTCCCCGCGAGAGGGCAAGTACCCGCGGGGCTGACTCCAGGCACCATTCCTGAATCGCCGCCTGCAGACCGACCGCCGGCGTGCTGTCGGCCATGGCGGAGCGAGCCAGGGCAGCGCCCAGCTCCTGGACCCGGCGGGTCACCGGCTCCAGTCGTTGCTGCGGGGGCAGCGCGAAGACCGAGCGCAGCACCTCGGCCGCGCCGTCCGGTTGGCGCAACGTCAGGTGCGCGGCTGCCTGGACGATGCGGACCTGCGCGGCGGTGCCGTAGGCGCGCGGTTCCCGGCGGGCGAACGCCGCTTCGGCTTCGCGCAGCGCTTCGTCCGGCGAGCCGATGCGCAGCAGCACCGCCGAGGCGTAGTTCGCGCGGCGGAACTCCGGGCAGGCGAAGATCCCGCCGACCTCGTCGGTGCCGACCGCGTGATCGCGGGCGTCGGCGGCGCGTAGGACCGCCGTGCGGGCCTCCTCGGCGGCGCCCAGCAGGGACCAGGCGTCCGCCTCCTGGGAGGCGAGCATCACGCCCACGCTGCCCTGGGGGTTGTAGGTGGCGCCGCGGCGGGCGTAGGTGATGGCTTCTCGCAGCCGCCCGTCCCACATGGCGATCTTGCTGCGGGTGGACAGCACCCACGCCCGCAGTTCGTTGTTACCGGCGAGCTCGGCACACAGCCAGGCGGTACGGCCCTGGGTGTCGGCCCCTTGCATCTGGCCCAGGTCGGAGCTGATCCACGCCAGCAGCGCGCACAGGTACCCGGCCGCGGCGTACAGCTCGGTGGCCTGCCGCGGGTACTGGTGTCCCTCCAGCAGGGCGAACACCTGGTCACGGAGGCGACGGGCCTGAGTGAACACCGTCAGCGGGTCCTCGCTGAGGTAGGCGGTGGCCAGCGTTCGCGTGTCGGCGAGCAGCTGCTCCAGGGCGAAGTCCCCGACGTTCGTGGTCTCGGCCCAGGCCGCCCACACAGCGGACTCCGATGCCGCGGCGCGCACCAGCTCGGCCCCGGCGGGCGGCGGGCTTTCCGGCTCGGTCTCGGCCGGGGCGGGAGGGGGTCCGGTAGGCGGCTCGGGCCGCTGGAGCAAGAGGAGTTCCTCGGCCGGGAACGCCTGCCGGTCTTCCAGGTCGAGCAGGTCCTCGACCGCGCACCCGTAGACGTCGGCCATCAGGGTGAGCACCCGCAGCGTGGGCCGGCGTCCGGCCCGGTCAGGCCAGCGTTCCCATTTGCCGACCAGGGAGGCGTCACAGGCCAGCGCGCTGCCGGGGCGGGCGGCGGCGGCCGCGTCGATCCGGTCGGCGACCTGCTGGAGGGTCCAGCCGTAGGCGTGGCGCCACGCCTCCCGGGGGCGCATCCGCCAGCGTGTCCGCATCTCGGTGACGATCTCGGCCAGGCTGCACCCGGCCTCCTGCATCTCCTGGCGCAGAGCCTCACGCACGGCCTTGGCGCCGGGCTTGGCACGTGCTGACATCGGCCGCTCCCTGTAGCGGTGGCATCTGGCATCACGGTAACCGGGTACGGCCCGGCGTGACCGGGCCCGCTGAGAACGGAGTGTCCAAACCTCGCGCCGCAGCGCTTGGTTTCCGCAGGTGAAGGCTTCAGCGCGTGTCCAAAAGATATGGACACCACCGTCCGTGACCTTCCGTAGCAGAGATGGAACCGTAGGAGCATCCCCGCTCACGCACTTCCGATCCTCGAGGAAGTCCTCACGATGATCTCCGGCTCCGCCCCTCAGCAGTCCTCCTGCCCGACGCATGTGTCGGGTCACGGCATGTTCATGAGGCTGAACGCCACCGGCAGCGATGCCACGACGGTGTGGGTCAGCGACGGCGGCGTGATCCTCTACGGGCCGGACGGATCGCAGTCGGCGACGTTCACCGGGAGAGGGGGCCGCGATGCCTGAGCGGGACGCCGTCGCCGTGGCGGCCGAACAGACAGCCCGCCAGCTCACCGAGCTCCTGCGGAGCAGCCATCACGTCTCCGCGGATGTGCACCTGCTCGCGTCCGGCCACGCCCTGATCTCGGTATGGCACGGTCTGGTCGCCCGGACAGACGGCCGCGCCATCTGGTGGACCGCCCCCGCGGCCGCCATCCCGGGCAGGGACCGGCCGCTCCTCGTCCTGACCTTCACAGCCCAGGGCGCGGCCGCGCGGCTCACCAAGCACCGCGCCGCGCTCCGGGCCGACATCGTGGCACGTATCCGCGCGGGCACCGCCGGCACCCTCGCTGACCTCTACCTGGAAGAGATGACTTCTCATGCCGCGCCCGTATGACGCCGCCCATGCCGCCACAGCCCGCGAGCTTCAAGCCCGCACCGGAGGCCGCTGGGCGATCATGTGGGGACCATGGAGTGGCCGCTTCACCGCTTGGTATCTCTGCGACCCCGATGACTGCCCCACGGTCCATGACCGCACCCTCGAAGGCCTCTGGGACCGCATGGTCCGGGCCGAGGACGACCTCTGGCAGGCGCGCATGCTCCCCACGGCGCGCCTCCGGCCGACCACACCCATCAGGCCGGTGACGGGCGCCTGCCAGATCACCCCCCGCGGCCTCGGCAGTGACCACTCGGTGAAGGGGAGCGCAGTCCCCCAGCACCGACGCAGGTCTCGCCGAGGCCGCGGGCAAGCTTCATCCGTTTCCGCCGATCACCATGCTGGAGCCTGACATGCCCGAGAACTACATCCCCGCGCCCGTGTCCAGCGACCCCGCCGGCGAGCCCTCCACCGAGAAGGCTCCCCTGCCGCTGTCGGTACACCAGCTCCTCGGCGCGATGCCGGGCTTCGCAGGGATCCCCCCGCAGGCCGATCGGTGATCACACGCCGGAGCTTCCTCACCCTGCGGTGGATCCGTAGGCGCCTCCGGCAGCAGTCCGCGGCGGCCCGGCTCGTACACCGGTGGAACCTGCTGCCGGAAGACCTCACCACGGCGGCCGACCGGCTCAGCGTCCCGGGCCCTCCATGAGCCGGCGCGGCAGCGCGGGAACCCATTCGCCTCCTGCGCTGTCGCGCCGATCCACCCCCTGCGGGCACCGGGAGCCCGCAGGGCGCACAACGGCCGGACGGCACCAGGGCATGGAGCCGTCGAACCACGGCCGCCGGGTGCCTCCGGCAGGCGATTGCCCATCGGAGGCACCCGGACCACCTGAGGTATCTATGCTCGCGGCTCTGGCCGATCGCGAACCCGACCTGAACAACCGCACCGCAGGACCGCACCTACGACCGAAGGAACCCGCAGATGACCATGGAAACGAACGCCGACGTCACCCCCTCCGCCGAGCTGCTGCGCGAGGCCCTCGTCCAGCAGCTCCGCAAGCAGGGGATGATCGTCAGCGACCGGGTCGCTGACGCCTTCTCCACGGTGGAGCGGCACCGGTTCGTGCCAGAGGAAACACCACTGGAGGTCGCGTACAACGCGAACGACGCAGTGGCGACCAAGCGGGACGAACACGGGGCGATCATCTCCTCGGTCTCCGCGCCGTTCATCCAGGCCCAGATGATCGAGCAGGCCGAACTCAAACCTGGCATGAGCGTTCTGGAGATCGGCAGCGGCGGCTACAACGCCGCGCTCCTGGCCGAGGTCGTCGGCACCAAGGGCCGCGTCGTCAGCATGGACATCGACCCGGAGGTGACCGACCGGGCCAGCGCCCTGCTGGACGCGGCCGGATACGGCAGCCGGGTGGAGGTCGTGCTGGCCGACGCCGAGCACGGCGTGCCCGCCTCCGAGCCGTTCGACGCAATCGTGGTCACCGTGGGGGTCTGGGACATTCCCCCAGCGTGGCTGGAGCAGCTCACTCCGGACGGCCGCCTGGTCGTACCGCTGCGCATGAACGGGATCACCCGCTCGATCGGGTTCCGCCGGGAGGGCGACCACCTGGTGAGCACCTCAGCCGAGGTGTGCGGTTTCGTCGCGGTCCAGGGGGACGGCGAACACCCCGACCGGATCTTCCAGCTCCCCGATGGCCATGGCCGCCACATCAGTCTGCGGTTCGACACCGGCGCCCCGGAGGACCCGGCCCTGCTGAACGGGGTGCTGGCGACCGAACGCACGACCGCGTGGTCCGGCGTCACGACCAAGCACGGCGTCTCGTTCGCCGACCTGCACCTGTGGTTCGCGTCCTTCCTGCCCGGCTTCTGCCGGGTCGCCGCCGACGACGGCACCGACCTGGCCGCCGAGCGCGGCACCTGGTTCCCCTACGGGGTCGTACACAAGGACGCGTTCGCCTACCTGGCGGTGCGCCCGGCCCTGGAGGGCCGCGGCGCGGAGTTCGGGGCAGGTGCCTACGGGCCGCCAGCCTCCGCGCAGGAGGCGGCGACCGCGATGGTCGAGCAGATCCAGGCATGGGACCGCCACGCCCGCAGGAGTTCCCCCACGTTCGCTTTCTGGCCGAACGGCAGCGACCCCACCCAGATCCCGAAGGACGCGGTCGTTCTTCCCAAGGCCCACGGCCTGGTCACGATCTCCTGGCCCGCGATGAGCTGACCGCCACGCGAGCCAGGCGCACCACACCCAACCCCCAAGTGAGGAGTGTGATCGGCAATGGCACCACTGACCCTCGACCCCACGGTCGAGGACCCCACCGTCGGCGACGACGAGTTCGTGCTGGACATGCAGGTAGTGGAGTCCACCACCCCGCTCGTCATCATGATGTGCGACACGAGTGACGGCTGCGGCCAGTCGTGCAGCACCACCGCGTGCACCACCAGCTCGCTCGACCCGTCCTGACCCACCCCGTACCGCCGGCGCCTTCACCTCGGGCGCCGGCGGTACGGCTTCCGGCTCGGGGGGACAAGGAGGTGCACCACCATGATCACGTTCACGCGCTACCAGCACACCGGCCTGGCCCTGGTACGCGCAACGACAGACCCCGGCGGCCTGGAACCGCCGACGCACCTGGACCTGTCCGACCCGGCCGTAACCGATCGGGACGGCCGGGAATGGCTAGCGGCGGTGTGGTCGCGCAGAGAGGTCCGTGAGGCCTTGCAGATGGCCAGCCCCGCCCTCGCGGCGCGAACCGCTCAGCTCCTGGGCTCCGGCACCGCATCGGTCAAGGACCTGCGCCGCGCCATCACATCCGTGAGCTCCTACCTGCTGCGCTGGCAGCGCCGCGCCACCCCGTTCGGCCTGTTCGCCGGAGTCGCCGCCGCGACCATCGGGCCCGCGGCGGCGAAGGTCGGCACCGATCACCGCGTCCTGGTCCGCGCGGACGCCGAATGGGTGCAGGAGCTGGTTGACCGGCTCGAATCGCATCCGGGCCTGCGCCCGGCCCTGACGGTGGTGGCCGACAGTACCGCGATCGTCCGCGACGGCCGTATCATCGTGGCCCGGCAGGCGGAGATCGGCGCCCGCACGCCGGGGCCGCCCCGGGAGGTCTCCACCCGCCACACCCGGCCCGTGCAAGTCGCGATGGCTGCCGCCGCCGCGCCGATCCGCTTCGACGCCCTGGCCGCCCACCTGGCCGCATACTTTCCCGCCGCCGCGCTGGAGAAGATCTCCGGCCTGCTGCACGCGCTGGTTGACCAGCGCATCCTGATCACGAGCCTGCGCCCGCCGATGACGGCCGCTGACCCCCTGACCCACCTGATCAGTGCGCTGCGCGCGGCCGGAGCCGCCCACGTGAGTGACGTCGCGGCGGTCCTGGCCGAGCTGGAGGACATCAGCGCCCGCTTGACCCGCCACAACACCAGCCCCGACCCGCAGCAGGCCGTACGGCTTCGGACCTCGGCCGCCGAGCAGATGACCGCGCTGGCCCCCGGCACCGGGCCGGTCCTGGCCGCCGATGTCCTGCTGGACGCCCGCGTCAGCATCCCCGAGCGGGTGCTGGAGGAGGCCGCACTCGCCGCCGGGGTCCTGCTGCGCATCGGCACCAAGCCCTTCGGGACGGCGGCGTGGCTGGACTACCACGCCCGGTTCCGCGCCCGCTACGGGCCCGGCGCCCTGGTGCCGGTGCGGGAACTGGTCGCCGACTCCGGGCTCGGCTACCCCGGCGGGTACCTCGGGGCGCCGCGGGCCCGGCCCACCTGGCGGACGTTGACGGAGCGCGATACCACCATGCTGGCGCTGATCCAGCGGGCCGCCCTGAACGGCGCGCAGGAGATCGCCCTGACCGACGCCGACGTGCAGGCGCTGACCGTGGGCGATCACGGTGACATGGTGCCGCCGCAGCGCATCGAGTTCGGCGCCGCCCTGCATGCCGCTTCCACCGCGGCGATCGACGCCGGACAGTTCGAGCTGTGGGTCACCGCCTCGCCCCGCGCGTACACGAGCATGGCCGGACGGTTCGCGCCGCTGCTCGACGGCGCCGACCGCGACCGGCTGGCCGCCTCCTACGCCGCCGCCGGCGACGATGACGCGGTGGTGGTGCAGGTGTCGTTCCCTCCCCGGCGCCCGCACAACGCCAACGTCACCCGCGTCCCCCGGCTCGTCCCTGCGGTGGTGTCCCTGGCCGAGCACCCGGACGGCGACGGGCAGGTGATCGGTGTGGACGACCTGGCGGTCACCGCGGATGCCGCCCACATGTACCTGGTGCAGCGCTCCACCGGGCGGCGGGTCATCCCCCGGATCCCGCACGCGCTGGACACCGCGGTCCAGAGCCCGCCGTTGGCGCGGTTCATCGCCGAGGTCGCCGACGCCCGCAGCGCGGTGTTCGGCCCGCTCGACTTCGGGGCCGCCCGCGTCCTGCCGTACATCCCGCGCATCCGCTACCGGCGCACCGTGCTGGCTGCTGCCCGCTGGACTCCCACCAGCAGCGACCTGCCGACC
This sequence comes from Planomonospora antibiotica, assembly GCF_014647955.1. Classification (NCBI taxonomy): domain Bacteria; kingdom Bacillati; phylum Actinomycetota; class Actinomycetes; order Streptosporangiales; family Streptosporangiaceae; genus Planomonospora; species Planomonospora antibiotica. The sequence continues at coordinate 34,667 of NZ_BMQE01000029.1, forward strand.
TCCCCTACCGGCCGGGACTGGGAGAGCGTGCTCGGGGCTTGGCGGGGCCGGTGGCAGGTGCCGGCGCGGGTCGTATTGTGCGCCGGGGAGCTGCGCCTGCCCCTCGATCTGGACCAGCCGCTCGATCGTGCTCTGCTGCGGGCACGGCTGGAGCGCACCGGCCGGATCGAGCTGACCGAGGACGGCGGGCAGGCCGGGCAGGGATGGATCGGGCGGCCGGCCGAGCTGCTGATCCCGATGACGCTGGTGTCCCCGCCGCCGCGGCGCTTACCGGTGATGGCGGCGCCGGGCGCGCTCCTTCGGCCCGGGGCTTCCCCGCTGGTGCATGCGCAGCTCGTCGGTAACCCGGCGCGGTTCGACGAGCTCCTCACCCGCCGCCTGCCCGCCTTCGTCGCCGGTCTCGACGGCCTGGTGCAGCGCTGGTGGGTGTCTCGGTACCGGAACATGGTCCGCCCGGAAGCCGATCAGTATCTCGCGGTGACCCTGCGGTTGGCCGACCCCGCCCTGTACGGGCCGGTCGCGGAGCGGTTGGCGGCCTTCGCCGCCGACCTGCACGCGCGTGGTCTGCCCGCGCACCTGACCTTGGCGTCTTTGCCGCAGCATCCGGCCCGCTACGGCGACGGTCCGGCTCTGGAGGCGGCCGAGCAGGTGTTCGCCGCTGACACGGCCGCCGCCGTCGCCCAGCTGGCCGTGGCCGGAGCCTCCGGGTTGCCCGCCCAGGCGCTGGCCGCCGCGTCGATGGCGCACCTGGCCGCGCACTTCACCACCGATCCCGTATCCGGGTACCGGGCGCTGCTCGACTGCCTGCCCCAGCAGACCGGGCCGCTGGAACGCGCCCTGCGCGACCACGTCCTTCGCCTGGCCGCCCCGGGCGAGGAGTTCCCGGTGGTGCGGGCCCTGCCCGGCGGTGATGCCGTGGCGGCCGCGTGGCAGGTCCGGCAGGCGGCGCTGGCCGCCTACCATCACGCCCTGGCCGCCCAGCGTGACCCGGCCACCGTGCTGCGCACTCTGCTGCACGAACACCACGTGCGCGCGGTCGGGGTCGATCCCGAAACGGAGAAGGTGACCGGCCGACTGGCGCGTGCCGCAGCGCTGCGCGCCCTGGCCCTGGCCGGTGCCCTGTGACCGGCGCGGCCACCGGCCCAGTGGTGCTCACCGCCCAGGAGACGGCCCGGCAATCCCTGGCGGCCGGGATGGCCGGAACGGCGCTCCTGCCCATCGAGTGCGCCCTGGCCGGGACCGGCGACTGGGCAAGCGCGCACGCCCGCATCCGGCAGGCGACGGCCGGTCCGGTCGATGCCGCCGCGCATGCCGGCCTGTACTACGGGGTGCCCGCCCTCGCGTTCGTGCTGCACGCCGCGGCCTCCGGCGGGCACCCCGGCTACCGGTCGGCGGCCGAAGCCCTGGACGGGCACGTGCACCGCCTGACCCGGCGGCGCCTGACGGCCGCCACCGGCCGGATGCGAAACGCCAAACCGGCGACGTTCCGCGAGTACGACCTGTTCTACGGGTTGGCCGGGCTCGGCGCCCTGTTGCTGCTCCGGGCGCCCGGCAGCGACACGCTCGCCGACGTCTTGGACTACGTCGTCCAGCTGACCGAGCCGCGCCGCGACGGGCTGCCGGGCTGGTGGGTGGATCACAACCCGGACCCGATCCGGCCGACCCCAGGCGGGCACGCGAACTCCGGCATGGCGCACGGCGCGGCCGGGCTGCTCGCTCTGCTCGCCCTCGCCCTGCGCCGCGGCTGCGTGGTCGGCGGCCAACGCGAGGCGATCGAGCACCTGTGCGGTTGGTTCGACCGGTGGGAACAGGAGTCGGTGGACGGTCCGTGGTGGCCGGAGTGGGTCACCCGGCAGGAAATCCGCGCCGGCCGTCCCGCCCAGCCTGGCCCCGGGCGGCCGTCGTGGTGCTACGGGGCGCTCAGCATCGCCCGCGCCCAGCAGCTCGCCGCCCTCGCCACCGGCGACCACGCGCGGCGCACGGCCGCCGAGGAGGCCCTGGCCGCGTGCCTGACCGACCGGCAGCTCAACCGCATCACCGATGCGGGTCTGTGCCACGGCATGGCCGGGGTGTATCAGACCGCCTACCGGGCCGCCCTCGACGCCCAGGGCCCCGCGATCAGCCGGCGGCTCCCCGCGGTGGCCGCCGCACTGGCCCAGCACGCGCAGGCCGCCCCGGACGGTGAGGCCGGGCTGCTGACCGGAGCCACCGGGGTGGGCCTGGCCTTGGAGACCGTACGGCGCAGCGCGCCGCCGCACTCGGGATGGGACGCATGCCTACTGATCACCTGACCACCGCCCCGCCGCACGAGCTCGCCGCCGGGGTGCTCGCCGTCCTGGCGGGCGCGGACCCGGTGGCCACCGCCGCCGACCTCGGCATCGACCGCGCGGATCTCGATGACGCCGTGGAGGCGTACCAGGCGGCCGGGCTCGCCGCGCTGGAGCGACGCGCCGAACGGGAGTGCTACCAGGTGCGGGTCGAGTTCGCCGGCTGGGACACCGCGGAGACGGTCGGCGCCCGGCGGCTCGGGCCGCGCCTGGATGAGCTCCACGCCTCCGGGTCCGTGGCCGGCTGGTGGTTCCTGCGCAAGCATCCCTGCTGGCGGGTGCGGCTGCACGGCGCGGACACCGCAGCAGTGGACCAGGTGCTCGATGAGCTGACCGCCGGCGGGCTGGTAGCCCGCTGGTGGCCGACCGTGTACGAGCCGGAGACCGCGGCCTTCGGCGGACCTGCCGCCATGGACATCACCCACACGCTGTTCTGCGCCGACAGCCACGGCGTGCTGGACTACGCGCGGCAGAAGACGCCGGGCCTGGGCCGCCGCGAGTTGTCCGTCCTGCTGGTCAACGCCCTGCTGGGCGCGGCCGGGCTGGACTTCTTCGAGCGCGGCGACGTCTTCGCCCGGGTGGCGAAGATCCGGCCCGCGCCCTCGGCCGCCGACCACGCCCGCCTCACCGACCTGGTGAGCGGCCTGCGCACCCTGCTGTCCGTCCCGGCGATGGGCAGCGCCCTGTTCGCGCCCGGCGGGCCGGTCGCGTTCGCCGCGCCCTGGCTCGCCGCATTCGAGACGGCCGGCCGCCGGCTCGGTGAGGCGGCGGCCGCGGGCCGCTTGGACCGCGGGGTGCGCGCCCTCCTGGTCCACGTCGTGATCTTCCACTGGAACCGGTTCGGCTTGTCCGCCGCCACCCAAGGCGTCCTCGCTCGCGCGGCGAGTACCGCCGTCCTCCCGAGGAGTTGACCTGTGGACACCACCACGTTGCACGCCGCCGTGCGCCGCTTCCCGCTGCTCGGCCGGCCCCGGCCCGCCTGCCCGGCGCTTGCCGCCCGGGTCACGGAGATCGGCGAGCTTGCCGAACTCGCCGCCACCCCCGGACTGTCGGAGGCGGAGGTGATGGCCGAGGCGGCGCACGCGCTCAACAAGGCCGCGCTGCTGGCCAGCGACTGCGGTCTGCCCGACCTCGCCCGTGACCTGTGCTGGCAGCACATCGACGTCTACCGAGCGGTCGAGCCTCCGCTGACCGTGTTGCAGGCCCGGTACATGCTGGAGCCCGCCCTCAACCTCGCCCGCCTGCAGATCCGCGCCGAGGCCGGGGAGCGGGCGCTGCGGCTGATGGAGGCGATGTATCGGGCCGTCACCTCCGGGACCGACCTGGTCGTCGACGGGCGCACGCTGCCGCTGGCCACCCTCACCGGCACACGGCAGGAGCACCACAAACTCCGGGAATGGGTGTGGCTGCAGTACCTCGCCGATGGGATCCGTGCTCTGGCGCTCGCGGGGCGCTGGGAGGAGGCGGTCGCGCACGCCACCGCGAACAAGGGCATCGGCCTGCACCTCATGGAAGGCCGCCAAGCCATGATCATCTCTCGCTGTCTGAGCGGCGCGCTGCCGGCGGCGCGCGCGGTGCTGGAGGCGAGCGCGGTGACGGAGCCGTGGGAGCGGCAGGTCGCGGCCTGCCTGGCGGTGATGTGCGCGGAGAAGAACAGCACCTCGGCCGATCGGGACATCCCGGCGATGGCGGACGGCTTCCTCGGGCAGCCGCCGGTGCCGGTGCCGGGGTATGCCGTCTTCCGGGCTCGGCTCGGGCTGACCGTGGCGACCCTCGCCGGTGACGTAGATGCGGAAACGGCCGATCGCGTCCTCGCGCAGGCCGCCGTGGAGGTGGTCGAGGCCGGGGACGGGTATGCCGCACGCGAGGTGCTCGGATACCGCAGCCCTGTGACGGAGTTGACCACCGTGCAGCGCAAGGCGCTGTCGACGGTGGTGACCGCCTCCGGCCTGGGAGCCGGGACGATGCCGGAGTCTGCGCTCACCTCTCTCGTCGGGGCGGCGCAGATTGCGGAAGACGCGTTGGCCGCATCGATGCTACGGCCAGAAGCCCTCACCACCTGAAAGCGGCGAGGGCTTCATGACGTCTTCCCGCCGTCGCTACCCTGACGGAGCAGCGGGTACGGACCGTACTGCCGCCCGGTCATGGATTCTTGATGACCGCGCCGCTGTTGAACCATTGCATGATCGGCACCGCGGCGTGCACGGCGACCTCCGCCTCCCCTTGCGTGGTCGGCATGCAGGACATCCCGGTCGGCCGGATGGGCGCTGAGCACGTTGGATCGGCGCCCAGAAGAGTCAGGTGAGGCGATCGGTCAACGTCCGCAGGCCTATGACGTCACCAGCGTTGGATGCGGTAGGCATCCACCAGGTCGTCGCTGTAGGGGTCCCGCCCGGTTCCGACAGTGGCAGGGGCCGAGATGGACGCCTTCACGTCCCAGCTGTACCGGGTGGCGGCGGTGGCCCCCTGCAGCCGGTAACCGGTGCCCAGCCGCCGCCAGGCGGTGATGACCGTCACCGGCACGCCCCTGCGGTCGGTGTGCACGCCCCACATGAAGGAGATCTTGCCGACCTGCGGGTCGAGCCGGCCGCCGAGCATGTCGCGGAACGGCTTGGAGGCACGGAACAGCGCGGCGAAGGTGGTCTCGCCCCGGTAGTCCCAGGACTTGCTGATCCGGCGACCGTCGGCATCGTGCTGCGGGGCGCCGGGCCGGTTGATGGTCGCTGTCCTGACGAGGAACTTCAGGGTGTCCAGGTCGAAGGGGTCGATGATCTGGTCGCCGTAGAGCGCCGCGCCGGCGGGCGCCTTGCCGAGCGTGCGCCACCCGGTGCCGCCGCCGTAGGCGGGTCCCGAAACGTAGAGGCGGCCGCCGACCGTGCGCATCCGGTGCACCGCTGAGGCGATCTTTACCTGGTCGGCCGCCCGCTGGTCGCCGTTGGCGGCGTCCTCCTTCAGGAACCGCAGAGCGCATTCGGAGGTTTCCACCTGGCGTTTCATGTCGGCGGCCACCACGCCGCCCCGGCCCAGCCTGGCCAGACCGGTCACCACGGGCGCGTCGGCCCGCCGCCCGCACCCCCGCATGGGCAGTGCCTCCACGCGTGGGTCCTGCGGCCAGCCTGCACCGGTTCTTTGGGAGATCTTCACCGAGGCCCCCTGGCTCTGGAGCCGCTTGACGGCGGCCACCACATCCACCGCAGTTGCCTGCGCGGGGGCGGGCAGTGCGGTCAGTCCCAGCACTATCACCGGTATCGCTTGCCATCTCATGGTGGGCGATCATGTCACAGCACGACGATAGGCGGCTTCGTGAGGCCCTGCGCGGTGGACGGAGACCGCAACCATTGCTGATGGATCTTGCTGGTCGGGGCGATCAGAGCAAGGGGACCGATCTGGTCGGACAGTTCGACCGGCACCGGCTGTGTCAGTGGGCGTAATGAATGCTCCGCATAGGGTGAGCGAAGCAGATCGGAGTCCCAGAAAAGGATGGGCACGTCAGCAGGGTCCTCTCCTTGCAACTGCGGATGGGCGAGGGTGGGGACGAGGACGTCGTACGGGGCGCCGATCAGGCCCAGGGCGGTCTCCATCACGAGCAGGCCGCCGGAACCGTCGGCGGCGTCGGCTGCTTCAGCCTCAAGGACGGCAAACTCCACGCCGCCGGTGAGGGCGGCTACCTGCTCACCGGCAATCCGATCATCGCCGCCCGCGCGGCGGCCTACCTCACCCACTGGGCCGTCGGTGCGCCCGGGATGCCCGCCCGCAGCCGTCTGGGTCGCAACTACCGGTTGTCGGCCGCCGTGGCCGCCACCGGCTGTCCGGCTTTCCGGCGGCGCTGGCCCGCCGCCGCGCCCAGTCCGCCGCCCTGATCGAATGCGTCAGTGACTTGCCCGGCCTGGACGTGATCGGCCCCGGGCCGAGGAGGAGCCCAACGGCTACAGCCCGCTGTGGTCCATCACCCTGCCCGAACCCCGCGCGTTCGCCCGCCGCCTGGCCGATGCTGGAGTGCCCAACAGCGTCGGCACGTTCGGGCTGTGCGCCGCCCCGCTCCACCCGGCCTGCCGCCTGCTGGACCCGGCGCCCTGCCCGGCCGCCGCCGACCGGCTCGACCGGCTGCTCGCCGTGGTGGTGGGCGCCAAGGACACCGAAGCCGATCTGCGCGCCTACGCGCGGATCATCCAGAAAGAGGCCCTGGCATGGACCGAGCAGAGCACCTGACCCCGCCGGGCGGGGCGGGGCTGGCCGCCGATCCGGATTTTGCCCGCCACACCTACCTGGTCATCGACTTCGAGGCGCTGACCCCGGCCGGTCGCCCGCCGGTGCCGACCGAGGTCGCGGCCCTGGCGTTGGAGGCCAAGAACGGCGAACTGGTGGAGGTCTGGCGGTTTCAGGCGCTGATCCGGCCGCCGTGCGAGGTGCCGGTGACCGACTTCGACGTGCGCCAGACCGGCATCACCGCCGCCATGCTGGCGCAGGCGGCCGGACCCGAGCACGTCATGGCCGCCCTGGACGCCCTGCTGACCGCGCCGCCGTACCGGCTCATCGCCCACCACGCCGCGACCGAAGCGGGGCTGATCGCCCACCAGGGCGCGTACTGCCCGGCGCTGGCGGCCGTCCCGCTGCTGGACACCGTCCGCCTGGCCCGCCTCATCTACCCGGAGCTGTCCTCCCACAGTCTGGACGCGCTGCTGCGCTACCTGCGCATCCCGATCCCGGCCGACCGGCACCGGGCGATGCCCGACGTGGAGGCCACCGCGCAGGTGCTGCGGCGCATGCTGGCCGAGAACGCCACCGCGCGCCGGTGGACCACCCTGCACGCGATGGACGCCGCCGCCGGCCTGCCGCCCAAACGGTTGCCCGCCGCCGAAGGCGCCCAGGAAGGACTCTTCTGACCCCGCCGCCCTCACCCGCGGGAGGCCTCTCCCCTGTGAGGCGGGCCGCCCGCGGGTGAGGGCGGCGGGGATCGGGACGCGCACCCCCTACTGCGGGAGGACCACGTGACCGGAGGCGATCAGCTCGAGGACTTCCTTGGCCTGCAGCCGCGAGTCCTCGGCGACGGCGTCGGCCTCACCGAGCTGGCTGCGGGTGAACCAGCGCACCCGGTGGTCGGCCTCCTGCACCGGCGTACTGTCCGCGGCCCAGGCCAGGAACACGTTGTCGACGTGGACGTGCGGAACGGCAGTGTGATTGTCGGGTCCGGCGTTCATCTCCACGATCCACCAGGGCGCCGCCACCGCGGTGTGCGGGAACCCCGCGGGCAGCGCGACGGCCGGCGCCGGGATCAGCTGCGTCACCAGACCGGTCTCCTCCCGGATCTCCCGGAGCGCGGCCTCGGCCGGGTGCTCCTCGGCCTCCACATGCCCACCGGCGGCCATCCACTCCTCCATCCGCGGATGCCACACCAGCGCGATCTCCACCTCCCCGCGCTCGGTACGGCGCAGCACGAACGCGCTCGCGGTGGCCTCTTTGATCATCTGCGCTCTCTCCTTCGTCTCGGCTCGCACCCCTCACGTGAGGCCCACCGGCCCCAGGCGTCCGAGCCTGGCACACCGCTCCCCGGGCCGACCGGCGATGCGGCGAAACCGGTCCCCGCCTGCCCTGCCCGCCCCCATCCCCGCGAGCACGACCCCGCCGGAAGGACACCCGTATGGACGAGATCTGGAACGGCACCCGCACCGCTGACTACGAACACACCCGCCCCACCGGCACGCTCCTGGAATGGGAGCTGTACACGCGCTCCCTGATCGCCTGGCCCCACGTTCTGATGGACGAGCCGGCCCCCTACGGGCGGCTGCGCCGCCCCGGCATCGTGGACATCGACGAGACCGTCCACCAGCACCTGGTCGGCGCCTGGCACGCCCGCCTGAATGATCCGGTCTACGCCGCCGACCTGATCACCCGCACCGAAGGGGCCCGCGCCCGCACCGCCGCCGCCCTGCAAGGACTGGAGGCGGCGCTGGAGGCCGGTGACCCGGCCGCGGCAGCGGCGGCGCTGACCGAGGCCACCGGCCGCCTGCTGGAGGTGATGTCGACCCACATCGTCAACTGGCTGCTGCCCGAGACCGCCTGGCAGGACCTGCTGACCGACCTGCTGGGCGGCCCGGCGGCAGCGTCGGCGTGCGGCTCGGCCCTGATGACGCCGACCGCTCCCGGGCGGCTGCTGACCACCCACCTGTCCCCCGGCCCCACACCGTCCGCGACCGAGGCGCCCGCCGCCCGCCAGCGGGCCCTGCAGGCCGCCCACGCCTGGGCACTGGCCCTGACCTTGACCGCCGCCGGGGACGCCTCCCGCCTGACCGCGGCCCGACTCGTGATCACCCTCAGCCGGTGGGCCGCCGACAGCGAGGAACGCCGCGCCGAGCTGCGTGACCGCTACCTGGCCGCCGTCCCCCGGTGGGCCGCCCTGACCGGCACCGATCCCACCCGGCTGACCGTGGCCGACCTGACCTGCAGCGGAGCCGCCCGATGACCACCCCACCCGCCGCCTGCCCCCTCATCGCCCTGGCCGACGCCGATGACCCGGCCTCCTGCGGCGGCAAGGCCGCCGCCCTGGCCCGCCTGCACCACGCGGGCCTGCCGGTCCCGGACGGCGTCGTCGTCCCCACCTCTACGAGCACCGGTGACCTTCCCGGCGTACTCGCCGCGATCCTGTCCTGGGCGGCCGGGCGCGCGCCGTACGGGCTGATCGCCCGCTCCTCGGCCCCGCACGAAGACGGGACGCTCGCCTCCTTCGCCGGCCTGTACACCTCCGTCTTCACCCCCGCCGAACCCGCACCGCTCCTGGCCGCCCTGCACCGGGTCCGTACCTCCGCCGCAGGCGCCGCCGCCGCCTACGCCCGCGCCCGCGGCGTCGCCTGCTCACCGGCGATGGCCGTGCTCGTCCAGCCCGCGCTACGCCCGTACGCCTCCGGCGTCCTGGCCATCGAACGAGATGACGACCCGGCGCGCTGGCGCGTCGAGGCCGTCCACGGCCTGGCCGAACCGCTGGTCAGCGGACGGCAGACCGGGGAGATCCACACCGGCCCGCCCCCGGCCCCGCCCCGCCCGTGCGGGCAGAGTGTGATCGCGCTGCCCGGCACGGCCGCAGAACTCCGGCTTCCCCCCGGGGAGTGGACCACTCTGCACGACGCCGACGGCGCCCTCCACCGGGCCAAGGTGCACCTGTCCGGCGACGGCCTCGTCCACCTGCACCGGCCGGCGGCATGGGCCGACCGGCCGGTCCTGACCGCCGAGCAGGTCCACGCCCTGATCACGGTCGGCTCCCGTGCTGCCGCGGCGCTGGGCTGGGATCGCATCGACGTCGAATGGGCGCTGACCCGCGGCGGCTTGCACCTGGTCCAAGCCCGCCCGCTGACCGCCCCGCTGCCGCCCGCCTCCGGCCGGGCGCCCGGCGCCGGGGCGGGCTGGGAGGGGATCGCGGCCGTGCCGGGCACCGGCATCGGCCCGGCGCTGCACCTGGAACCGGCCGCCGCCCACGCCTTGGACCCGCAGGCCGTCACCGGCGCGGTCCTCATCTGCCAGGCACTCGGCCCCCAGACCGTGCACCTGCTGCACCACCGGCCCAGCGCGATCGTCGCCGCCACCGGCGGCCCGCTGTCCCACACCGCGATCCTGGCCCGCGAGTTCGGCATCCCCTGCGTCACCGCCGTCACCGATGCCCTGGCCACCATCGGCCCGGGAACCCGCCTCCTTGTCGATGGCACCGCGGGAACCGTCACCACCGTCACCCCGGCCGCCTCCGGCACGACCCCGGCCGCTGACAGCACCGACCTGCGCGACAGCGCCGTCCTGGTCGCCTCCCCACCGGCCACCCCACCCGGCGACGGCCGGGCCGCGACCCTGCTGCTGTGCGAGCCCACCGCGGCGGATGTCGCCCGCCTGCCGGCCTGGTTCACCGAGCCGGCGGCCGCGCCCGGGGCGGCCCCGGCCGGGCTGCTGCGCCTGGGATCCGACACGCCGCTGCCCGGCCTGCCGGAGGGATACCGCGACATCCCCCTGCCCGGGATGGGCCGGTTGGTCTGGCCGCGGGACGCACCGCTGCCTGCCCGCGTCGTGGTCCTCGGCCCGGACGGCACGGTCCTGCTGGGCCGCGCCACCGATCCACACCCCGGGGAGGCACCCCGATGACCCGCACCTCGATGAACCGCACACCTGAACCCTCTGGTGGCGGCCCGGCCCGCTCCTGCGCCCGCCACGATGATCGGCGCCCTGCCCCGGCACGCCCGCGCACACCGTGCTGCTGGCAGCCGGGAAGACCGCGAGCGGCGGCGCAGCCACCGGACCGGTTCGCAGGAACCGGTCGCGCCCGGTGGCGTAACTGTCAGTGGCGTCTGGGATCGTCACGGAAAGCTCACAAGTGAAAGCCATCCGTCACATCAGGGGGAGGTGGTGCGCCACGTACGCCGACCGGGCACCGCCAGGACGTCGGCCGCTTCCCTCCGCCGGCCCCGGCCCCGCACCAGGCACCACACGCTTCCCGCTTCTCCCCTCGATCAGGACACCCCGCCCCGCCCGCCGAGCCGGCACGCGGGGTGTCCCCGGCCTTGAACAGGAGCCGCCGACGTGGCTGACCAGACCGCCGTCACCGACACCGACGCCACCTCCCGACCGCACAGCGAAGAGCTGGAGTTCGTCTACAACGGCGGCGACAGCGCCGAGCTGGCCCGGCACCTGACCTGGCGCAGCTTGATCAGCCGCCTGCCCAAACTGGTGCGCCGCTCCTTCGCCCTGGCCTGGGCCGTGGACCGGCGCTCGACGATCGCCCTGCTGGCCTGCCAGGTGATCTCCGGCCTGCTGGAGGCACTCGGCCTGTTCGCCACCACCGCGGCGCTCAGCGCACTGATCCAGTCCGCCAGCGATCCCGCGCACCTGACCGCGGCCCTGCCGTCCGTGCTGATGCTGGCCGCAACAGCCGGGCTGCGCGCGATCCTGGGCATCGCGATTCAAGGGTTGTCGAACCGGCTGGGGCCGCGGATCTCCCGGGAGGCCGAATACCGCATGCTCCATGCGGCCACCGGCGCGGAGATGGCCGCCTACGACCACCCCGGATTCGACGACCGCTACGACAAGGCCGACCGGGGCGTCGAGGTCAGCCGGGACATGATCGGCGAGTCGCAGAACCTGGTCTCCTCGGCGGCCACGCTGATCGCCGCGGCCGTGGTCGTCGCCGCGCTGGCGCCGGTCCTGCTGCCGCTGCTGGTGCTGACCGCCCTGCCGCAGGCGCTGGCGTCCGTCGCGGGTGAGCGCGTCACCTACCTGGCGACGCTGCGCACGTTCCGCGACCGCCGGATGCTGAACATGCTGCGCTGGTACCTGTCCCACAAGGACCAGGCCGACCAGATCCGCACCGACACCCTGGCCTCCTACCTGCTGGACAAGTACCGGGCCAGCGGCGTCCGGGTGGACCGCACCGTCGACGAGGCCACCTGGCAGCACGCCAAGATCAGCCTGGTGGGCTCAGCCGTCAGCGGCCTGGCCGCCGCCCTGATGTGGGCCGGGGTGATGGTGCTGCTGGGCACCGGGCACATCGGCGCGGCCGCCGCCGGCACGCTGGTGTTCGCGCTGCGCTCGGCCTCCGGCGGCCTGCACGGCATCGTCGGCTACGGCGCCGACCTGATGCGCACCGGCCGCTACATGGACGACTGGGAGTCCTTCATCGACGAGGCCGCCGGGCAGCGCCTGGACCGCGGTGCCCTCACCCCGGACCGGCCCCGGCAGGTCGCCCTGCACCAGGTCACCTACCGCTATCCCGAGGCCGAGTCCGACACCTTGCGCAAGGTCGACTTCGAGGTCCGCCAAGGTGAGATCGTCGCCGTGGTGGGCGAGAACGGCTCCGGCAAGACCACCCTGATGAAGCTTTTGTGCGGCCTCAACCTGCCCACGGCCGGGGTGGTCACCTGGGACGGGATCAGCACCCGGGATCTGGACCCGTACGCGCTGTGGAAGGAGTGCGCGGTCGTACCGCAGGAGTTCGCCCGCTGGCCGATGACCGCCCGGGAGAACATCACCCTCGGCCAGCCCCAACCGGACGGGGATGCGGCCGTGCACCGCGCGGCGGCCGCCAGCGGCGCCGACGCGGTGATCACGGTGCTGCGCAGCGGCCTGGGCACGCTGCTGGCGCGGGAATGGTGGAACGGCCAGGCCCTGTCCTCGGGCCAGTGGCAGCGCATCGCGGTCGCTCGCGCGATCCATCGCGACGCCGGTCTGCTGGTGATGGACGAACCCACCTCCGACCTGGACGCGCGCGCCGAGCACCTGATCTTCACCGGGCTGCGCGCGCTCGCGAAAGACCGGGCGGTCGTGCTGGTCACCCACAACCTGGCCAACACCGCGGTCGCCGACCGGATCGTCGTCATGGAGGGCGGGCGCGTCACCGCGCAGGGGACGTTCGCCGAGCTGACGGCCCGGCCGGGGCTGTTTCGCGACCTGTGGCTCCTGCAGCAAGATCGCATGACGCCCGCGGCTCAGGAGGACGCGGCGCGATGAGTGAACCTCGAGTGGCCAACGGCCGAGCGTGGGACCGCTACGGCCGCCACCACCTGGCCCAGAGGACGGCCGTCCCGGTTCCGGACACCATCGCCTGGGGCTTCGGCAACCCCGGGCCCGGCACCGCGGTACTCGGGCAGCTGGCCGGCCGCCGGGTGCTGGAGTTGGGCTGCGGCACCGGCCGCTACGCCGCCCACCTGGCCCGCGACCATCACGCCCGCGTCACCGGCGTCGAAAGCTCACCCTCGCAGTACGAGCGCGCCGTCGCCGCCTACGGCACGCTCCCCGGGTTGACGCTGGTGCACGCCGACGCGGTCGACTACCTGCAGCATGCCGGGGACTTCGACGTGATCGTCAGCGTGCACGGGGCGCTCTGCTTCACCTCACCGGATCTCCTGCTTCCAACCGTCTTCGCGGCGCTGCGGCCGGGCGGCCTGCTGGTGGCCTCGGTGCTGCACACCAACTACCTCGGCGACGGACCGTCACAGGTGGTGGAGCCGTCACCGCAGCGGCTGCAGCTCGGCGGCGGTGAACTGGAGACGGTGTACCGGTGGGTGCTGGCGCCCCGGCTGTGGCGGCGTCTGCTCGCCGAGCACGGCTTCACCGGCATCGTCATCGACCGCCTCGACAGCCAGACCGACGGCGATCCGACCTCCTGCTGTCTGATCCGCGCCACCCGGGAGCCGCGATGACCGCACCCACCACCGCCGCACCCGCGGCGGACCACCAGCCGGTGCGGTCGCCGCACGGCCCCTCTGGGTCGGCCACCGTCCTTGTAGCCCGTCGGCGCGGTGCGGCGGGCCGTTCACTCCGGCTGTGGAGGAGAGCGTGATCCCCCGGCGTCTGGCCGGTTCGGTGGAGCTGCTGCGCAGCAACGCGCCCTACCGCCGCTACGCCGCGGCCCGCCTGTCGTCGACCTTGGGCACGACGGTCGCCCCGCTCGGGCTGGCCTTCGCGGTGATCGCCGGAGGGGGCGGCGCCGGAGCTCTCAGCGGTGTCCTGCTGGCCGAACTCCTGGCGTTCCTCGCGGTGACACCGGTGGCCGGGGTGCTGGCCGACCGGCTGCCGCGCAAGAGGATCATCATCGCGGCGCAGGTCGCCAACGCCTGCCTGCAGACGGCGGCGGCGGTGCTGGTGGCCACCGGAACCGCCACGGTGGCGGCGCTGGCCGGACTGGGAGTGATCGCGGGCGCCACCGCGGCCTGTTTCCAGCCGGCGATGAAGAGCGTGCTGGCCGCCCTGGTGGCCCCCGAGGCGCTGGTCGAGGCGAACGCCCTGATCCAGATCGGCAGCAATCTGGTCGCCATCGGCGGACCCGCTCTGGCCGGGCTCGTGATCACGGTCGGCGGGGCGCACTGGGTGCTGGCCTGGGACGCCTTCACGTATGCCGTCGCCGCCGTGGTGTTTCGCACGCTACGGCTTCCTCCCACAGACCGTGCACGGCGTCCGCGGTTCTGGACGGACCTGACCGAGGGCTGGACGGCGTTCACCGGCCGCCGCTGGCTGTGGGTGCTCACCATGTTGAGCATGGTCACCTCGGCGTGCTGGGCCGCCCTGACGGTGCTGGGGCCGATCTACAGCGTGCGGTATCTGGACGGCGCCATCAGCTGGGGGCTGATCAACTCATCGATCGGGATCGGGCTGATCACCGGCGCGGTGACCGCGCTGCTGCTGCGCCCGGCCCGGGTCGGCGTCGTCGTCTGCGCGGCCGCGATCCCCGAAGGGCTGCTGCTGGTGAGTCTGGCCGCCGGGGCGCCGCTGCCGGTGATCGCGGCGGCCGCCGGGGCGACCGGCGCCGCCGGGACGATCCAGCTCGTGACCTGGTTCCCCGGAAAACAGCCGTGTTGTCGATTCTCGTGGTGCGTCGCGTGATCAACGATGTCGCTCAGACGGGGCGCTGCCGGCTGGGAAGTCTACGAAACCGCGGGATGAGCAGATGCCTCCCGAGTCACAGCGGCCGGTCGGCGCGCGGGAAAGCTCCTCGAAGGGCGAAGCCGTCGCCGTGCCGGTGGATTCTTCCGGCATGGAGGAGATGGGTGGCCAGCAGGACACCGGAACGCTCGGCGAGGTCGTTCAGTACGCGACGGCGGGATTCGGCAGCTTGGACGGGATCCTCGCAAAGAGACGAGGAGACGTCCGGGCGGATCAATTGCAGAGGATGGTGGAGCAGGTCGCCTGCGATCATCGCGGTCTGACCGCTGTCGGTGATCTCCACGACGAGATGGCCGGGGGAATGCCCGGGAGCGGGGAGTAGCCGTACGCCCTCATCGATCCGGTGGACCCCGGTGATCAGGTCCAGCAGGCCGGCCGCCTCCAGCGGCAGGACGCATGCGCCGATCCGGTCGGCGTGCCGGGCGCGACCGGCGGCGAAGCGCTCGTACTCCGCTGCGGCCAGTAGGTAGCGCGCACGGGGGAAGGCCGGTTTCAGGTCGTCGGTGGTGTTCCAGCCGACGTGGTCGTGGTGCAGGTGGGTGTTGACCACGGTGTCCACGGTGGCGGGCTCGATGCCGGCCTCGGTGAGGGTGGTCATCCATCGGGAGGTGAAGCCGGGGAAGGGACCTCTTCTCCCCTGCTTGCCGCCGCCGAGGCAGGTGTCGACCAGGATCGTGGTTCCGGCACCCAGGATGGCGAAGCCGGTGACGACCATCGGCTCGCGCATGCCGTCCATCGCGAGCAACCGTTCGAGGTCCGCCGCCGGCAGGTCGGGGAACAGGCGCTCGGGCGGCAGGACGTGACCGGCCGCGTCGATCAGCGGGACGACGGTGCGCCGCCCGACGGTGACGGGCGCGGGCTGGGGCGGGACGTACAACGACATGGGCTGCTCCTGATCCGGTGGGGGTTCCTCGGCCGAACCGAGGTGTCCAGATAGGGGTTACCGGTCGTCAGGGGTGACGGCAATCGCCGAACAGGTCCTGATCGTTCACAAGCGCACACTTCGCGGTTGTCTGTTCGGAACCGGGATCCGCTGCGCGGAGGGCTGCTGCTCCACCGAGGGGGCGCCTTCCAGCGCCGCCGCGACGCCTTTCGTCAGCACCGTACGGAAGACGGTGTCCATCCGCGCGGGAGTCTCGGCCGTGCCGTCCTCCACCCAGCGGGTGAGCAGGGCCATGAACGCGCCGGCGGCGCAGGTGACGGCCAGGTCCAGGTCGGCGGGGGCACGGGTGTCCGGCGGCAGGGCGGTCAGCAGTTCGGCGCGGATGATCGATGACAGGACGTATCGGATGCGGGCGTGCACGGCCGCTCCGCCGCGCGGCCCCAGCAGGGCGCGGACCAGGTGCCGCTGCTCGTCGACGTGCTCCAGCAGGGGAAGGCTGAAGGCGAACATCTCCTCCGGCGCAGTCGGCCGGGCGGATCCCAGCCGGTCGACGAGTTCGTCGATGGTGTGGAACAGGACGTCCTGCTTGCCGGTGAAGTGGGAGTAGAAGGTCGAGCGGCCGATGTCGGCTCGCTCGATCAGGTCGGTGACGGTGACGGCGTCGTAGCCCTTGTCCACGATCGCGTCGACCAGAGCGTCCTGTACGGCTCGCCGGGTGCGGCGCACCCGGCGGTCGAGCCCGTCCATGGAGAATCTCCGTCTCCTCGTCGGCCGGTCGGGGATCAGGGGGATCAGTGGTGGTAGGCGTGGACGACGGCGTGCCCCTTGCCCCGGCCGATGATCCACTTGTTGACCGGGGTGGTGACGAGGAAGGCCACCAGGAAGGCGAAGGCCAGGGCACCCCAGAACAGGCCGGTGGTCAGACCGGCGTCCATGGCGCCGGGGATCACCAGCATGACGCCGTTGTCGACGATCTCCATGACGATGATGGAGACGGTGTCGGCGGCCAGGGCCAGCTTGATCGCGGCGCCCCAGGCGACGCCGGCCCGGCGCAGCGGGATCAGGGTGAGCAGGTAGCCGAAGAAGAAGGCCAGGACGACGGCCAGGACGATGGTGGGCGCGGTGGCCCAGCCCAGCGCGGTGCCGATGACCAGGCCGAGGACCTCGCCGATCGCGCAGCCGGTGAGGCAGTGCAGGGTGGCCGAGGCGGCCATCCGCCAGGTGGTCTTTGAGGCGTGGCCCGCGTGGGCGTGATGGTCATGTCCTCCGTGTTCGCCGTGTCCGTGGTGCCCCTCCGGCCGCCCGTGACCGTGGTGCATCTCGTGTCCCGAGTGGTGCGTCGGTTCCGACATGGTGAGCTCCTTCGTCGATCAGGACTGACATGCGTCAATTTATACCCTAGGGGGGTATATCGCAAGGTGATCTTTCCCCGAGAGGTCTGACCGGCGGATTCGCTGCCCGCCGATGGCCGGACCGGGGCAGGATCCCGGCGAGCGGGAAATCTACTATGGAGGATCACAGATGGGCCGACAATGGCCGGTGATCGCCGCGCCGCCGGGTTCGCGAGCGGCGCGCGGCCTAGCCTGTTCCGTTGCAGCGGATCGTCCAGATTCCCTCATGCCGCCTTCTCCTGCGGAGGATCGAGCACCTGCCGGCACCTACGACGGCCGGTAGCATCGAACTATCCGCAGGCAGAGGGGAGACGCACGTGATGCGTGGTCTGGGAGACCTGGAGTCCGCGATCATGGATCGTCTGTGGTCGTATCACCGGCCCGCGTCGGTCAGGGACGTGCTCGACGATCTGCGCCGCGACCGGGAGATCGCCTACACGACGGTCATGACGGTGATGGACAAGCTGCACACCAAGGGCCTGCTGCGCCGTAAGCAGGTCGGCCGGGCGTATGTCTACGAGACGGTGGCCAGCAAGGAGGCCTACACCGCCGAGCTGATGCGTGCCACGCTCACCTCCGGCGGCAACCAGGCGGCCACGCTGGTGCACTTCCTGGAGCGGCTGTCTCCGGAGGAGTCCGAAGCGCTCGAGGCCGCGCTCAAGGTGTATCCGCCCAAGGGCCGCGCATGATCGCCGCCGTGATCCTGACGCTGTACGCCGTCGTCGCCGCGCTCTGGTTGCCCCGGCTGCTCGACCGCGGCGCGTGGGCCGAGCGCGCTCCGCGGCTGGCGATCTCCGTATGGCTGGCCGCGTGCGTCTCGGTGGTCGCCTCCGGTCTCTTCGCGGCGTTCGCCGCCGCGGTTCCGGCCTCCGTGGTCGGGCATGGGCTGGCCGCGTTCTTCCAGGCATGCGCGGAGCTGCTCACCGATGGACAAGCCGCCATCTCCACGGGCGCCCGCGCCGCTTTGCTCGGTGCCGCCCTGGTCGCGGGCAGGGTCGTCTACTGCGGGGCGGCCGTGCTCGTCCGTGCACAGCGCGAACGCCGGCGGCACGCCGACATGCTGAACATCCTCGGCCGCCACGACGGTGAGCTGGAAGCGGTGGTGCTGGAGCACGACGAGGCCGCGGCCTACTGCCTGCCCGGGCGGCAGGGCAAGACGGTCATCACGACGGCGGCTCTGCAGTCCCTGGCTCCCGAGCAGATCGCCGCCGTGCTCGCCCACGAGCGGGCCCATCTGCGGGGGCGTCACCATCTCGTGCTGGCCGCCGCCGAAGCCTTCTTTGCCGCCTTCCCCCGCCTGCCGCTGTTCGCCCGGGCCCGTACCGAGGCCGCCCGGCTGGTCGAGTTGCTCGCCGACGACGTCGCGGCCCGTCAGCATCCGCGCATCCACATCGCCGCCGCCCTGGTACGGCTGGCCACCGGCCGGACTCCGGCGTTCATGCTGGGCGCGGGTGGCGAGACGGCGCTGACCCGCGTCAAGCGCATGCTCAGTCCGGCCGCTCCCCTCGGCCGCAAGGAGCGCCTGGCCGGTTTGGCCGCTGTCGCTCTGCTGCTCGCCGGTCCTGCGGTCGTGGCCGCGATCCCGGGTGTGGCGTCGCTGCTGGCCCACCACTGCCACACGCTGTCGATCTTCTAGACACCACACCTTCTACGATGATGAATAGTAGAAGGCGGTAGCATCAGGCCATGATCCCGATCGACCGGCATCGTCGCGTGCGCGCAGGCGCCGTCCTGGCGCTCGCGCTGCTGTCCGGGACGGCATGCGCCGCCCAGCCGTCCACGCGGACCACCGATGCCGCTGATCCCGGGATCGGTCACGTTCACGGGCTGGGAGTCGACCCGGCCGACGGCACGATCTACATCGCCGGGCACTACGGCCTGTTCCAGGTCCGTTCCACCGACACTGCCCGGCGGGTCGCCGATCGCGTTCAGGATCACATGGGCTTCACTGTGATCGGGCCGAAGGCCTTCCTGGCCAGCGGGCACCCCGCGGCGAAGGACGTCCCATCCGGCGGGTCCCCTCACCTGGGCCTGATCCGCACCACGGACGCCGGCCTCACCTGGAACACGGTCTCGCAGGCAGGCATCGCCGACTTCCACGCCCTCGCACCGGCGGGGACGACCCTGTACGCCTACGACAGCCAGAGCGGGCAGGTGTGGCGCAGCGGCGATGAAGGCCAAGGCTGGGTGCCGGGAGCCGCACTGCAGGTGATCGACTTGGCCGCTCACGAGGAGGAGCCGAAGCGAGTCCACGCGACCACTCCCGAGGGAGTGCAGGTCAGCAAGGACGGCGGCCTGACCTTCGCCGGGCTCGCCGGCTCCCCTTTGTTGTCCCACCTTGACGCGCTCGGCGAAGACGACCTGGTGGGGGTCGGCGCCGATGGCCGTGTGCACGCCAGCGCCGACGGCGGCGCAACGTGGCAGGCCGCAGGCCGCCTGCCCGGCCAGGCCGCGGCGTTCACCGCCGTCGACCGGCAGCGTCTGCTTGCGGCGCTGCAGGACGGGACCGTTCTGGAGTCAACGGACGGAGGACGCGGTTTCTCCGTCGTCTACCGGCCCGCCCTCAGCTGAGCCGCACGCCCGCACCTTCTCCGGCCGCCCCCGTCCCGTCCGCGGGCGCTGCGCCGTCGCTGACCGAAGCCGGGGGCCGGGGGCCGGGGCAGGATCAGTGTGGGCTCGCCGCGCCGGCGAGGACCCGGCGGTAGGCGCAGACGCGGTCCTCGACACTGTCCAGGCAGCAGCTGGCGCACTTTTCTCCATGGACGGCGGTGTAGAACAGACAGCACGTCCGGCGCAGGTAGAACAAGCCCTCCCTGCCGCCCTCGGAGAGCCGGACCAGCTCCCCCAGCCCGCCCAGCTCCGGCGGGCAGGCGGTGAGGAAGGCGTCGTAGGAACGGTGCAGCAGATCGACGTCGGCCCCGGGCGTCCTGCTCGCGGCGCCGAACGCCGCCGCGCACCCCTGGGCGATGCCGCCGTACAGCTGACGCCGGCCCGCGCGGCTGCGCACCCGCAGCGCCTCGGCGAGCGGGAACAGGTGCTCATCGAGCACCTGGCCGACCAGCAGCGCCAGCCGTTCATCCGCGGTCATCGGCGAGGTCTCGGCCAGCCGAGGCCGGCGCAGCGCGACGGCCCCGAACCCGTGATGGTCGTCGAGCCGGAGCGCCACGTTGCCCGGTCGCGCGTCCAGCACCTGGTCGTACAGCGCCCAGGCCAGCAGGGCGGGAGCCGTGACCGTGCCCGCATAGACGGCCATCACGGTCAGCGCCGTGGCGTGCGCCGACACCTGTCCGCTGGCGGTCCGCTCGGCCTCCAGCACCCGGGTTAGCTCCTCGGAGGCGGGGTCGGCCAGCCGGTCGGCGGCGATCCAGTCCTCACCCGCGTCCAGACCGTCCTGCAGCCGGTAGCGCTCGCCGTAGCCGGCCAGCGCGGTGAGCACGGCTGCGGGATCGGCGGGCGGATGCGACACGATGGGGAGCTCCTTGCGTGAGGGACGGCGTCGTCCGCGCACCATTGTGGGCCATCGGCGCAGCAGGCCGACGTGGCGGGTCTTTCGCTTGCACGGAAAAGCCGCATCGGCCGCATTCAGCCCGGCGGCGCGCCTTTGGGGCGTGCCTGATCGCATGCGGTCGGAGTTCTTCTAAACGGCCACCGCGCGGTGGCGGCCCGGTGATCTGCGGTGCCGCCTTCCGGCCGCACCTTCGGACGGGTCGCGGTCTTTGGCCCGCCTGGCGAGGACGGCGCCGCCCAGCAGGGCAGCCGCCACCGCTACGGGAATCACGGCCTCCTGCACGGCGGACGCCTCATCGGCGGGGTAGTCCTGGCGGGTTCCCGGCCTCCCGCGGCGGAGAGTCTTCGCCGGCGCGGGATGCGACGGCAGACGGGGCGCCTTCCCGTTGAAGGCAGATCACCATCCATGACGATGCTACGTAGTAGACCCACGCTGGAAGGCTGAACACAACGTCGCATAAAGACCAGAAGATCTAGCTCGAGCGCTGTTGCCCGTAAGATCTTCTGGCCGCGCGGCCGCAGGGTCTCGCCCGTCCGGCTGCCCCGGTTCCCGATCGCGCCCGCACCCGCCCGCGATGCGCCTCCATCTGCGCATACAAGAGTCTTTCCACCTGCTCACGATAGTTGCAGCAGGGGTGCGGGACAGCGTCGGCTTCGGTGATCCACGTCGCCGTCCATGTGGTGCCCCCGCAGCGGACTCCGCCCCGCACCCGAGAGATGGCGGCGCCACTCCTCGTCTCCGACCAGGGTCGGCGAACCGAGTCCCCGACTTTCCTCAGGAACTATCCGCCGTAGTCGAATGTCCAGGCGACAACAGGATGCACCCCGGGCTGTTCCTGCACGGCCACGCCCTGACGCGTGGCCAAAGAGGGCGGCCGTGGCTCACGCCGTACCGGCACGAGCGTCGTGTCCCGCGTCATGAGCCCCTTTCTCGCGCAGGTCAGTAAAGGAACGTACCGTTGCCCGTTCTGTCGCACGCCTTCGGCCGCCGGAGCCTGTCCATCAGCCTGCTCGTCGCCGGCATGGCAAGTTTCACCATCCTGTCCACCGGGACGGCTCATGCCGCCGACATCCCGTCGATCACCGATGGCGACTCCGGCGCGGCTCCCTTCTCGCAGATGCAGGCGCGGATCGCCGAGATCGAAGCCCAGATCGCGATGATCGAACAGGGAACGATGCCGTCCCAGGTCCCGGCCCCCGAGACCTCCGCACCGGCCCAGCCGCGCAGCGAGGTCATCCAGTCGCCCGATCAGCGCCTGACCGTCGATGGCCGAAGTGACGCGCTTGCAGTGCCGGACCAGCTCCCGGAGCTGCGGATACCGGACCAGCCCCAGGCAGGGGGTCTTTCCGCGCCGGCCGCGCCGCTGACCGCGGGTACCAAAGTCCAGCAGCTCATCGCCACCGCTCTCAGCAAGGTCGGCGAGGGCGAGGCCGCGGACGGCACGTCCTTCTACGGCAAGTGGTACGACACCTACACCAAGCAGAAGGGGTTCGCCGCCGCCCCCTGGTGCGACATGTTCCTGGCGTGGGTGGCCGTCCAGCACGACGCGCAGGATGCAATGGGCATCTACGCCTACACCCCCTGGCACGCGCAGTGGTTCGACAAGCAGGGCCGCTTCGACCGCACCCCGCGCGTCGGCGACCTGGTCTTCTTCGACTGGGGCGGCTCCAAGAGCATCTCGGCCATCGACCACGTCGGCCTGGTGACCGGGGTCAACCCCGACGGCTCGGTCACCACCGTCGAGGGCAACATCAGCGACAAGGTCGTCACTCGCACGCGCACCATGGGCGACATCGTCGGCTTCGGGCACCCCGACTACGCGGG
Organism: Planomonospora antibiotica; assembly: GCF_014647955.1. Classification (NCBI taxonomy): domain Bacteria; kingdom Bacillati; phylum Actinomycetota; class Actinomycetes; order Streptosporangiales; family Streptosporangiaceae; genus Planomonospora; species Planomonospora antibiotica. The sequence goes on from NZ_BMQE01000029.1 coordinate 57,008, forward strand.
CTGAACCACCGCCGTCACCGCGCTGCGTGCTCCCGGCGTCCAGGGCATGAGCACGCAGCAGGACGGGCTTCGCCGCTGCGGTGGGTGGGCGGCGCTCAGACGATGTCATCGTCTGAGCGCCGCCCGCCGGAGCGGTTCAGAGCCGGTCGAGGATTGTGCGCATCTGCTCGATCTCGGCCTGCTGTGCGGTCTCGATGGTCTTGGCGAGTTCCTTGGCCTCGGGGTTGGCGCCCTGGGCCTGCTCGGTCTTGGCCATCTCGATCGCGCCTTCGTGGTGGGCGATCATCAGCTCGCAGAACATCCGGTCGAACTGCTTGCCTTTGGCATCCTGGAGCTTGACCATGTCTTCTTCGGTCATCATGCCGGGCATGCCGTGGCCGCCGTGCCCGTCTTCGGGCATGGTGGCCTTGCCCCACGCCGTCAGCCAGGCGGTCATGGTGACCATCTCGGGGTCCTGGGCGGCCTGGATCTTCGCCGCGAGCTCCTTGACCTCCGCATCGGAGGCCCGGGTCGCGGCGAGCTTGGCCATCTCCACGGCCTGCTCGTGGTGCGGGATCATCATCTGGGCGAACATCACGTCGGCGTCGTTGAAGGAGGCCGACGGCTGCGCGCTGGTGGTGGCTGCCGGAGCGCTGCTCGTCATGCCCTCGTGGCCCGCCGTCGCGTCTCCGGTGTTTCCGCAGGCGGTCAGCAGGACCAGGGCGCCAGATGCGACGGTCAGCGCGAGCCTGTGGGTGGTGGATCGGTCGGTGAACATGTCGGGTGGTCTCTTTCCGGTTCGTTGCGCAGGATGGCGGATCGTCTGCGGGCACGGCATGAACGCTGCCCGCCGGAGCGGCCGGCTTATATCCGCAGCACCGAAAGACGCGCCAGGCGCAGAGCCGTGCGTCGCGGCGGCGGCCGAGCGGTGAGCGATTTCAGCCGGGCGGCCGGGTGCTCGGCGGTGGTCCGCCGCCGGCGCGGTGACGCCGCCCCTGTCAGGAGCAGGAGCAGCAGGCCGGTGAGCACGGCCAGGCAGACCGAGGTCGGATCAAGAGGGGGAAGCCCACCGTCCAGGTCCGATGTCCCGTGCCCGGCGTGAGCCGTCACCGGGGAAAGGGGCAGGGGGTGTGTCTGCGGCTGCGCGGGGCCGGCGAGCAGGGCATGGCCGGTGACGGAGGAGCCGTCGCCTCCCCCTCCGTGGGCCGCCCCGTGCTCGGCATGCCCGAGCGTGTGCATCGCGGCGACGCCGAGAGTCACGACGATGAGCAAAAGCCGGTGCACGGCGGGCCGCCGGGCTGATCCGCTCATCGTCCCTCCCACGTCGCGATCGTTCATCCCGACGCATCATCCTACGATGCATCATCGTAGGTCGGCCCGTCGGCTGGCCGGCCTTCCCCGACCTGCCGGTGGGCGCCCGGTCGTTAGCGGAGCAGGTGGTCAGGCGCGGACGGGGTGTCCGTGCCGGGCAGACGGCCCACGCCGGGCACGAAGCGGCCCACCCGCGCGGCATACCCCTGGTAGGCGCGGCCGTGGGCGGCCAGCAGGTAGGGCTCCTCCACCGCGCGCACCTGCAGCTCGATGGCGGCCACCAGGACGACCAGAGCGAGCAGCGCGACCACGTTGGGCACCATCAGCGTCAGCCCGGCACTGGTGGTGATCATCGCGGTGAAGATCGGATTGCGAGCCAGCGCGAACGGGCCGCCAGTGACCAGTTCGGTGCGCTCGCCGGCGTCCACGCCGATCCGCCAGGAGGCGCCCATGGCCAGTTGGGCGGCGAGCGTGGCCGCGGTGCCGGAAAGGGCGATCACCAGCCCGGTGGCCCCTACCACCGGGTGGTCGAGGACGGACAGGGGTGCCATGCCGGTTGCGGCGGCGACCGGTCCGGCCAGGCCCAGCGCGATCGCGGCCACGAACGCCGTCTTGGCCCACCAGGCCACCGATCCAGCCGGACCGGCGTCCAGACGCAGGCCGCTGTCGCCGGTGCGGCGCCGGTGCACCACGGTGCGCCAGCCGAAGGCCAGGCCCATGGCCACCACATACACGATGAGCGCGGCAGTAGCCATGATCACTCCTTGTCGATGGCGCGGCTGCCGTCACCACACGTGGGTGCGACAGAGGCGGGGGTCGGCGCAGCAGCCGGGTTCGGCCGGTGCGCCCGGATGACGGGAGCGGCCATCAGGGCCTGCTCGCGGTGGACGCGGCACGCCGCCACGCGGCGCCGCGCAGCAGCCGCAGCCCGTTGAGGCCCACGATGACGGTGGAGCCCTCGTGTCCGGCCACGCCCAGCGGCAGCGGCAACTCACCGAACAGGTCCCAGGCCACCAGCACGGTGATGAAGGTGAAAGCGATGACGAGGTTGGCGATCACCAGGCGGCGGGCGCGCCGGGCCAGCGCGATCACGGCCGGGACGGCGGCCAGCTCGTCGCGGGTGATGACCACGTCGGCGGTGTCCAGCGCCAGGTCCGATCCGGCGCGGCCCATGGCGATGCCGACATGCGCGGTGGCCAGGGCGGGCGCGTCGTTGACGCCGTCGCCGACCAGCGCCACCCGCTCTCCGCGCTGCTGCAGCTCGCGTACGGCCGTCATCTTGTGCTCGGGCAGCAGGTCGGCGCGTACGTCGCCGATGCCCGCCTGGGCGGCCAGCCGGCGGGCGGCGCGCGGGTTGTCGCCGGTCAGCAGCACCGGCGCGGTCCCGGTCAGCGCCGTCAGCCCGGTGACGGTCTCGTCGGCGCCGGGCCGCATCCGGTCGGCAAGGGCCAGCACCCCGGTCAGGGCGCCGTCCACGCGGACCACGACCGCGGTGTGCCCGTCTTCGTGCAGGACGGCGACGAGCCGGGCTGCTGCCTCATCGCCGTCGCCGAGCAGGTGGGCCGGACTGGCCACCTCCACCCGGTGGCCGTCGACGCGGGCGCGAACGCCCCGTCCCGGCTGGGAGTCGAACTCGTCGGCTCGGGTCGGCGGCAGGCCGGCCGCGCGGGCGGCCGCCGCCACGGCGCGGCCGAGCGGGTGCTCGGAACCCTGCTCGGCGGCGGCGGCCAGCGCCAGCAGGCGCTGCTCGTCCAGGCCGGCGCCGGGCAGGACGTGCACGGAGGCCAGGTGCGGGCGGCCCTCGGTGAGCGTGCCGGTCTTGTCGAAGGCGACCCGGGTGACGGTGCCGAGCTGTTCCATCACCACGGCGGACTTGACCAGCACGCCGTGGCGGCCCGCGTTGGCGATGGCGGCCAGCAGCGGCGGCATGGTGGCCAGCACCACCGCGCACGGTGAGGCGACGATCATGAAGGTCATCGCGCGCAGTAGCGTCTCCTGCAGCGGAACGCCCCAGGCCAGCGGGAGGACGAACAACGCCACGGTGGCCGCCACCATGGCCACCGAGTAGCGCTGCTCGACTTTTTCGATGAACAGCTGGGTACGCGCCTTGGTGGCGCCGGCCTGCTGCACCATGGCCACGATCCGGGCGATCACGGTCTCGGCGGCTGGGCGTATCACGCGCACGCGCAGCACGCCGGTGCCGTTGAGGGTACCGGCGAACACCTCGTCGCCGGTGCTCTTGTCGGCCGGCACGCTCTCGCCGGTGATGCCGGCCTGGTCGACCGCGCTGGAGCCGTCGATCACCTGGCCGTCGGCGCCGATCCGCTCGCCGGGCCGTACCAGGATCACCTCGCCGACCGCCAGTTCGGCGGTGGCGACGCGCTCCTCACCGCTCCGGCTCAACCGGGTGGCCTGCTCAGGTGCCAGGTCCAGCAGGTCGCGCACCGCGTCTTCAGTGCGTTTGGTGGCCAGGGCCTCCAGCGCGCCGGAGGTGGCGAAGATGACGATCAGCAGGGCTCCGTCGAAGACCTGTCCGATGGCCGCGGCGCCGATCGCCGCGACCACCATGAGCAGGTCGACGTCCAGCGTCTTGTCCCGCAGCGCTCTCAGGCCCGACAGTGCGGGTTCCCAGCCTCCGGCGGTGTAGCAGGCCAGGTACAGGGTCCACCACAACCAGGAGGGTGCTGCGGCCAGCTGGGCCAGGCCGCCGGCGGTGAACAGCGCGGTGGCGGCCGCCGCCCAGCGCACCTCGGGCAGCGACCACGTCCCGGCCCGCCATGCCGAGCCGGGGCGAGGCGAAACGGGGCCGGCCTCGGTGCCGGGAATGGTTCTCACGTCGGTCATCACCCTGGAAGCATATATGCGCATTCACGCAGATACGCAAGTAGCGGGGTTCGGGGGTATGCTGACGGACATGCACACGTCGCTGCCGGACTTCGACATGCCGACCGAGGAACAGGTGCACCTGGCCGCCGAGTCGTTCCGGCTGCTGTCCGATCCCACCCGCATCAAGATCCTGTGGGCGTTGCTGCAGGGCGAGTCGAACGTCGCCTGCCTGGCCGAACTCGCTGACGCTGCCCCCACCGCGGTCAGCCAGCACCTGGCCAAGCTCCGTCTCGCGGGCCTGGTCAAGGGCCGTCGCGAGGGCACCTTCATCTACTACAGCGCCGCCGACGAGCACGTGCGCCGCCTGCTGACCCAGGGCCTGTTCCACGCCGACCACATCGACCGCGGGGATGGGCCCTCCTCCGGTCACGTCCCTGCCGGGTGCGTCGAGGATCTCTAGCGGGGAAGGTCACGCGCTCCTTGCGCGGTGCGCCGGAACCCGTCGACCGGGCGCGCAACACCTGCGGCGAACCGGTCGGCGCGGCCGGCCGTCGGTTCGTCCACCGGTTCGCCGTGCATATCGGCTTCTCACCCGCCCCATGGACGCGCGCCGGCCGATGGCGCATCGGTCTCGGACACGCCCCCCTTCTTCCACGACGTTTACCCGTAGGAGAAGCGACCGGCACGGAGAGTGACATAGGCTCGATTGTGTGATCACGAGTGTCCGGTCGTCGCTCGCCCGGCTTCCTGGAACGCCAGGGTTGTGGGCCGGCGTGCTCGCGGCGCTCGTCGTCTTCCATGTGCTCCTCTGCTCGACCGGGTCGCACGCGCACGCGGAGGAACTCCCTGCCTCCTCTTCCTCCTCCGCATCGACTGCCTCTCATGAGCATTCCCCGGCGCACTGGGGTGATCACAGGCATTCCCCGTCGCCCTCCGGCGGCCATGAGCATCCGGTGACCTGCGACGCTCCTGCCGCCCAGGCGGCTTCCGGCCAGCGACAGGCCACCTCTTGCCCGCCGCCACTGATCGGCGGCTGGCCTCCGATCAGTCCGGCCGTCTCCGGCGAGACCTCCGGACCCGCGCTCGGACGGCACGCTCCCGATCCGGCACGGGCCTTACCGCGCTCCGGCGCCTACCTCCTCAACCTGCTCTGCGAGTCACGGGTGTAGATGCCCCCGGCGGGCCATGCCGTCCTCGCCTGCCGATCGACGATCTCCTGTTCGTCCGGCAGCCGTCTTCCGGCATGTCCGCGCCTCCGCACGCATCCTGACCGCGATCTGCGCAGTGCTGAGGAACGCCAGATGAAGAACCTGCACGCGAAAACCCGTGCCCCGATGACGAGCGCTCCAGGGGCCTCCTCCCCCGCCGACCTGGTCGGCGACACCCCGGTGCTGTGGATACCGGAACTGTGGACCGGGGGGAGCCACGGCTTCTGGGCGAAGCTGGAGGGCCACAACCCCGGCGGCATCAAGGACCGTCCCGCGCTCCACATGGTCGAGCAGGCCCGCCTGCGCGGAGACCTGCGACCGGGAGCCCTGATCGTCGAGTCGACCAGCGGCACACTCGGCCTCGGGCTCGCGCTGGCCGGCATCGTTCACCGCCACCCGGTGACCCTGGTGAGCGATCCGGGCATGGAACCGCTGATGCACCGGCTGCTGACCGCCTACGGCGCCCGGATCGAGACGGTCACCGCGCCCCACCCCGCCGGCGGCTGGCAGCAGGCGCGCCGGCGGCGGGTCGGTGAGCTGCTGGAGCAGCATCCCGGTGCCTACTGCCCGGACCAGTACAACAACCCCGACAACGTCTCCGCCTACGAGCGGCTCGCCCGGGAGCTGGCCCGCCGGCCGGGCCGCATCGACGTGCTGGTGTGCAGCGTGGGAACCGGCGGCCACAGCGCCGGGATCTTCCGCACCCTGCGCCGGATCTACCCCGGGGTGCGGCTGGTGGGCGTCGACACCGTCGGCTCGACCATCTTCGGCCAGCCCGCCCGCACCCGGCTCATGCGCGGCCTGGGCAGCAGTATCCATCCCCGCAACGTCGACTACGGCGCTTTCAGCCAGATCCACTGGGTGGCGCCGGGCGAGGCCGTCTGGGCCTGCCGGCGGCTCGCGGCGGCCAGGTACGCCACCGGCGGATGGAGCGTGGGCGCGGTGGCGCTGGTGGCCTCCTGGCTGGCACGTACCGAACCCGCGGGCACGCGGATCGCCGTGGTCTTCCCCGACGGCCCCGAGCGCTACTTCGATACCGTCTACAACGACGCCTACTGCGCCGAACGCGGACTGCTCGACGCCAAGCCGGAACCCGAACCCGACGAGATCGCCCATCCGTCGCAGGCCGAGGTCCTGCGGTGGACCCGCTGCGACACGGTGACCGACCCGCTGGAGGGCCGCGCGTGAAGGCCACCGTCGCCCAGGTCCGCTCGTTCAACCGGCCGATCCGGCTGCTGCTGGTCAACCAGCTCACCATCAACGTCGGCTTCTACATGCTCATGCCGTATCTGGCCCTGCACCTGTCCGGTGAGCTCGGGCTGGCGGTCTGGCTGGTCGGGCTCATCCTCGGCGTGCGCAACCTCAGCCAGCAGGGCATGTTCCTGCTCGGCGGGAGCCTGGCCGACCGGATCGGCTACAAACCGATGATCACGGCGGGGCTGGGGTTGCGCAGCGTCGGGTTCACCTTGTTCGGCCTGGCCGAATCACTGCCGTGGCTGATCACCGCCTCCGCGCTGACGGGCCTGGCCGGAGCCCTGTTCAACCCGGCCGCGCGCGCCTATCTCGCCCAGGAGGCGGGTGAGCGCAAGGTGGAGGCGTTCGCCGTCTTCAACGTCTTCTACCAGACGGGCATCATGGTAGGCCCGCTGATCGGGCTGGTGCTGGGCGGGGTGACCTTCCGCTTGACCTGCTTGGTCGCCGCCGGGTTGTTCACCGTCCTGGCCGTCGTCCAGATCCGCGCCCTGCCGGGCCGTTCCGGCAGCAGGGCCGGCGCGCAGGCCGGCATGCTGCACGACTGGCGCCAGATCATCGGCAACCGGTCCTTCCTGCTGTTCTCCTTGGCGATGATCGGCTCCTACGTGCTCAACTTCCAGGTCTACCTGGGCCTGCCGATCGAGGTGCGCCGGCTGACCGGGAGCGAGCTCGGCGTCACCCTGCTGTTCATGCTCTCCGGCGTCCTGGCCATCGTCGGGCAGGTCCGCATCACCGCGTGGGCCAGGCGGCGCTGGACGGCGGGGCAGGCGATGGCGCGGGGCCTGGGGCTGATGGGCACCTCGTTCGTGCCGCTCGCCCTGGCGGCGTCCCTGGCCCCCGCGTTGCCGGGTACGGCGCCTTGGCCGGCGCACGCTCTGGCCCTGGCACCGGTGCTCCTGGCGACCGGCCTGCTGAGCCTGGCGGTCATGATCGTCTACCCGTTCGAGATGGCGACCATCGCCGCGCTCGGCGGGGAGCGCATGATGGGCACCTACTACGGCTTCTACAACACCCTGTCGGGTCTCGGCATCGCCGCGGGCAACCTGCTGACCGGCGCGGCACTCGACGCCGGGAGGCAGGCGGGGATGCCCGGCCTTCCGTGGTGGGTGATGGCCGCGGTCGGGGGCGCTTGCGCCGTGGCGGTGCTCGCCCTGGACCGGTCGGGCCGGCTGGAACCGGGCCGGCAGCCGCAGGCGACCCCGGCCTGACCGCCGCCGGGCGGCCCGCAACGGCGGATCCTTTCCGCGGGACCGGCGGGGCGTCTCGCCGACGACTCCATCGGGGTGGCCCAGGTGAGGCCCCGGGTCCTGTGGCATCTGCCCAGGCAGGCACGATCACCGGAGCGACAACATTCACCTCCTATGATGAATAGTAGATTCCGGCATGCCTGGACGGCTCGCTCGCGCGGGCCGCCATGTCACCACGGTGCACCACCACACCGTTCTACACCGGAAATCTCCTGGTAGATCGCGACTCCCTCTCCATCGGAGTCCTCCCTCGCAGCGACGCCTGGCAGCGGGTGATCACGTAAAGATCACTTCTTTGCATCGGATTAGGGTCATATGACCGGCTGTTTACTACTATGCTTCGTTGCGCGCTGGCCGAAAGGGCCGGCATGCCTCATCCCGGGCGAAGCGCCCGGGAGCCGGGGAACCACCGCACCTGGGGTGAACCACGTTCCGTGGAAGGGCGTCCTCCCGCCCGAACCCGTCAGCTAACCCGGCCGGCCGAAGGAGAGGAGAGTGCGTGGCGGCCCCGTCGCCCACGTCCCCCATGTTCCGCCACCGTCTGGCCGCGACCGCCTGCGTGATCTCCGCGTTCGGAGTCGTCTTCGGTCCCCCCTCCCCGGCCGCCGCAGCCCCCAAGCCCCGCGAGGCCGAGCTCCGCAAGGAGCTGAACAAGCTCACCACGAAGGTCGACGCGCTCATCGAGGCCTACGCCGCCAAACGCGAGTCGCTGAAGAAGGCGCAGAAGGCCGAGAGCGTCGCCAAGGAGAACCTGAGCAAGGCCGAGGACGCCTACGCGGAGGCCAAAAAGCAGGTCGACTCCATCGCCCAGCTCCGCTACCAGAGCGACTCCGGTGATCTGCCCGCACTGCTGTTCGGCGACGGTGACATGAGCGGTGCGGCCATGCTGGAACAGCTGGCCGCCCAGCAGGGCGCCTACCTCGACGGTTTCGCCCGCAGCAGGGACGCCAGGAAGCAGGCCTCCGACCGGGCCGCGCAGCTCACCGAGGACCTGCGCCGGGAGAGCGAGCACGTCGAGGAGCAGCGCAGGGACGCCGAGGAGCTGATCGGCGCCATCAAGAAGAAGATCGATCAGCTCGTGCCTTTGGGCTCCGGCCGCCGCGCCAACGGCACCTGGGCGCCCCAACTCCCCAATGGTGCCGACAACATCACCGACCGCACCCGTAACATGCGCGAGGCCATCAGGAAACGCTTCGCCCTGCCGTACGCGGTCGGCTGCTACCGGCCGATCAACGACGGCGGTGAGCACCCGCTCGGGCGCGCCTGCGACTTCATGATGAGCGCCGGCGGGGCGATGCCCTCGGCCGCCAACCTCCGGCTCGGTGACGAGATCGCCGCCTGGGCCGTCAAGAACAAGGACAAGCTCGGCGTGAAATACGTGATCTGGCGCCAGCGGATCAACCACGGCTCCGGGTGGCGGTTCATGTCGGACCGCGGGAGCGTGACCGCCAACCACTACGACCACCCGCACATCTCGATGTACTGAAAGCAAAGAGCCTCACCGACGGGCTGCTCACCGGCGCTGATGAGCAGCCGGGGTAGTGACGCGCAGGCGCAGCTCAGGTGCAACGCAGGCGAGGATGTCGCGATGATCACTCAGGCGATGGGTGAGCGGCCAGCCCGGGCGGCCCGGTGAGGCTGGGCGAAGCCGCGGCTCCGATCAGCGCGGGCGCGCCGGGCGATGGTGATGGCCCGGGCAGCGGTTCCCTCGGCGGGCACGCCGAGGGAACCGATGACGCCGGTCGGCAGCAGCCCTTGAGCGTTGACGCGGTAGCCGGTGTCCAGGCATAAGGAGCTCTCGTTGATGGCCCTGCCGCGCCGGACGCATCTCGCAAGCGCGCGAAAGGGTGGTCAGGGGCGCCTTCGATGCCGCCCGCGTGCCCGCAATGAGGGGTGTCCCGGCCCCGTGTGACCTCCTGCGAGGGCCGGTCGCCTGCCGAGGAGCCGACCGCCGATCACCATTCCGCCCCCGATCACACCCGCGATCACGAGCAGGACGCTCTTGGGGCTGCTGCCGGGTCCATCGGTGACCGAAGACACGGCGGTCGTGCTCCCGGAGTCCCGTTCAGCGGCGGTGGCGTTCGGGGCCACGGTGCCGGTCCGGTCACCTCCTACCGCGGGAACCGTTGTCCCTCCGCCGGCCTGCCCGGCCGGCCCCGTGCTCGCGGGAGCCTCCGTGGAGGTCTCCCGCGGCTCGGCCTCGGCGGTCCGGGCCGGCACGGGTTCGGCGGGGTCGTCGTCGTGACGCGCGTAGGCGCCGGTGGCGAAGGGCAGCGGCAGGTTCTTCTTTCCCTTGCCCGGACCCCACTTGGTGATGACGTAGTCGACCTTGATGTGGCCCAGGCCGCCGTTGCCCCGCACCGTCAGCGCCTCGGCGTCGAAGGTGCCACCGGTCAGCTCGGCGAAGGTCTTGGCGTCCAGATCCAGCATGATGCCGCGGCTGGACGGCTCGCCCGGACCGCGGTCGCCGACGAAGAACGGCGCCTTCCTGCCCTTGTAGAGCACGTAGCCCTCGGTCAGCAGCGGCCATGACGGGGAAGCGGCCAGGCCCTTTTGCATTGGTTTGCCCGAGGCCGGCAGACCGGTGTCGCCGTTGCGGCCGGAACCGTCGTCCCAGAAGTAGGAAGCGGTGGTCGAGCCCTTCAGCATGACCGTCTGGTGGGTGTCCGCGTGGGCGGTACCGGTTGGAGTCGCGCCGATCGTGAGGGCCAGGATGGCGGCGCTCAGGGCACGGGCGTGGGTGGCGGGGCGGGCGGTGGGGACCATGAGGAAGGAGGACCCTTCGCGAAGGGGACAGGGCGTTCCTCGGCCTGGGAGCCGCGCCGCAGGCGGAACCGGTGCGGCCGCTCCTGGGGCCTTTCCTTCATGGGATCCGCTGGAGGTGGCGGGAGGAGAGCATCGAGGGTGCGGTGCGGTTGCCGAGTGGAAGGCCTCGGTCACCTCTGCCCGGGAGGTTCGCTACCGCGACGGCCGTTGCGATCACGGCCGGGGTCTCTCTGCTCTGCGGCGGCTGTGAGCCGCCGGTCGTGGCGTCGACGGCGCGACGGCCAAGGCCGGCCCCGTACCAGGCGTGCACGCCGCCGCAGGGAGTCACAGCAGGCGTGGGCACCGTCTTATCGGGGGGCGTCGCCCGCCCATCACGGGCACCGGAGCCGTCAGGTAGAGCGGTCCGGACCGCTCGTGCTCGCCCTGCGGGGAAGACCTCCGCCGTGTGCAGTGCACGGTTCAGAGCCTGGCGAGGATCTCGTTCATCTGCTCGATCTCGGCCTGCTGGGCGGTTTCGATGGTCTTGGCCATCTCCTTGGCGTCGGGGTTGGCGCCCTGTGCCTGCTCGGTCTTGGCCATCTCGATGGCGCCTTCGTGATGGTCGATCATCATCTCGCAGAACATCCGGTCGAAACCGGTTCCCTTCGCGGCCATGAGCTTGTTCATGTCTTCTTCGTCCATCATCCCGGACATGTCATGTCCGCCGTGGCCCGCTTCGGGGGTCACGGGCTTGCCCCACTGCGCCAACCAGGTCGTCAGGGTGGTGATCTCCGGGTCCTGCGCGCTCTTGATCTTGGCCGCCAGTTCCTTGACCTCCGGGTCCGAAGCCCGGCTCTCGGCCATCTCGGCCATCTCCACGGCCTGCTGGTGGTGCGGGATCATGTTCTGCGCGAACGTCACGTCCGCATCGTTGAACGTCGCGGACTGCTGAGGAGCGGCGGAGGTGGCCGGGGCGGCGGTCGTCGCGCCGGTGGGACCGGTCGCGGTGTCATCGGCGCCGCCGCAGGCGGTGAGCAGCATGAGAACACCGGATCCCGCCGCCGTGGCCAGCGCGAGCCGATGGACGGGAGAACTGCTGGGACCCATGGGTGTCGCTCCTTCCTCGGGCTCTCGGATCTGCACCGCCTCTCCGTTCGGGCGGGCGTCGAAGACATCCGCGGGCGCGGTTTCCGACCGCTATTTTGGCGACCGGAAACCTCGGTAAGTGCGATCCTTATATGCCCGGGCAGGGAGCGGTCACACAGCTTAGGACGAGCGAGCCCTGACCGACGGTAACCACCGGTCAGAAGGCCAGGCGGGCCAGAACGGAGGCAGCGCGGGCAGAGGGCGAACGAGCAGCGCGGCGGCGCACCCGGTGGCGGGCGGCCCGCGCCGTACCGGAGCGGACCGTCACGGCGAACCCGTCGCCGCCGGCTCGCCGATCCGGCCCCCTCGAGCGGATACGCCGCCAAGTCGTCGGCACCGCAGACGTCTCTACCTGCGCGCCGCGTCGTTCCTCGACGTCGTGCGCAGCGCCGCCACGATCGATGCCGGCCTGGCCGGGATCTGGGCCGTCACCATCCGGCAGCGGTTGACCGTGACGCGCGTCTTCATTCGACGCGCTCGTCCGCAAGCCGCCCCCTGTGCGACGGCCTCGACGCCGATGTCGCCTTCGACATCGCCCTGGCGGTCCTGTCGCCGGAGACCTCCAACCTGCTGGTAAGCGGGCGGGGGTAGGAGCATCCGGGCCGGCAGGTGTGAGCCGCCGATGCGCTCGCCCGCCTGCTCACGACGCTGTCGTCCACGTCGACTCGGTGCGGGCGCACGGTGACTCGCTTTGCCTTCGGCGGGCATGCCGTCGTGTCCGCACCGCCTTTGAGCGACATGCGCCGATCACTCCGTGCCACGCTTGAACATGAGATGCAAACGCGGTCAGCTCATCGTGGCCAGCAGCTCACGGCAGGCCTGTTCGCAGGCGCGGCAGGCCTCGGCGCAGATCCGGCAGTGCTCGTGCGCGCCGGCGTGGGCGGCGCACTCGTCTCCGCAGGTCTTGCAGGCCATGGCGCAGGCCTCCAGCAGGGCGCGGCTGATGTTGGCGTCGTACCCGGTGTGCCGGGACAGCACCCGGGCGGTGGTGCCGCAGATGTCGGCGCAGTCCATGTTCGTGCGGATGCACTTGGTCAGCTCGGCGACCATGCCTTCGCTCAGGCACGCGTCGGCGCACGCCGTACACGCCTCACTGCACATGATCAGTGCGTCGATGGTGGCCGCGAGCTTGGCCCGGTCAAGGTTGATCTCGGCCGGGTAGGTGTTCAGCATCGGCATCGTCGTGGTGGTCATGATCTCCTCCTGTGCTCGGTCGTGCGCTACAGCCTTACCCCGGCAGAGGCGGTGACTCCCTTCACCGGACCAGAGGAGGACATCGCGAAACTTCTCGACCGGCCAGGGCCCGCTGAGGCGGGAAGGGGACGTCCCGGTCCGACGGCCGCATATCCCGGAGATCACGGGTGCCCGGCTCCACTTCTCGGTGCGGGCTGAGTTCCGCGAGCGCCGTAACGGCCTCCGGCGTGATGCCGGAGGCCGTCGGCTCGGCTTATTTGAAGCCGCGCAGACGCAGGCTGTTGCTGACCACGAACACGCTGGAGAACGCCATCGCCGCTCCGGCGATCATCGGGTTGAGCAGGCCGAGCGCGGCCAGCGGCAGCGCGGCCACGTTGTAGGCGAACGCCCAGAACAGGTTGCCCTTGATGGTGGCCAGGGTGCGTCGGGACAGCCGGATCGCGTCGGCGGCCACCCGCAGGTCGCCGCGGACCAGCGTCAGGTCGGAGGCCTCGATGGCGGCGTCGGTGCCGGTGCCCATCGCCAACCCGAGGTCGGCCTGGGCCAGGGCGGCGGCGTCGTTGACGCCGTCCCCCACCATCGCCACGGTCTTGCCCTCGGCCTGCAGGCGCTTGACCACGTCCACCTTGTCGGCGGGCAGCACCTCGGCGATCACCTCGTCGATGCCGACCTCGGCCGCGACCGTGCGGGCGACGGCCTCGTTGTCGCCGGTCAGCAGCACCGGCGTCAGCCCCAGGGACTTCAGCTGGGCGATCGCCTCAGCCGAGGTGGACTTGACGACGTCGGCGACGACCAGAACCGCCCGGGCCTTGCCGTCCCAGCCGACGGCGACGGCTGTGCGGCCCGCGGCCTGCGCCTGCGTGAGGTCGCGCTCGAGGTCGGCGGGCAGGTGCTGGGACCACTCGGCCAGCAGGGCGGGCCGTCCCACCAGCACGGCATGGCCGTCGACGATGCCCTGCACGCCGAGCCCCTCGACGTTGGCGAAGTCCTCGGGCGAGGGCAGGGCGCCCACCCGCTCGGCCGCGCCGCGGGCGATCGCCTGAGCGATGGGGTGCTCGGAGGCGTGCTCCAGAGCGCCGGCCAGCCGCAGCACCTCCTCGGCGGCCTCGCCGTCGGCCACGTGCACGCCGACCAGGGTCATCTTGCCTTCGGTGACGGTGCCGGTCTTGTCCAGCACGACGGTGTCGATCTTCCGGGTGGATTCCAGGACTTCGGGGCCCTTGATCAGGATGCCGAGCTGGGCGCCGCGGCCGGTGCCGACCAGCAGTGCGGTCGGGGTGGCCAGACCGAGGGCGCAGGGGCAGGCGATGATGAGCACGGCGACCGCGGCGGTGAAGGCCGCCCCGGCGCCGTCGCCGGTGCCCAGCCAGTAGCCGAGCGTGCCGACGGCGAGCGCGATCACGATGGGGACGAAGATCCCGGAGATGCGGTCGGCCAGGCGCTGCACCTGGGCCTTGCCGGTCTGGGCGTCTTCGACCAGCTTGGCCATCTGGGCGAGCTGGGTGTCGGATCCGACGCGGGTGGCGCGGACCACCAGGCGTCCGCCGGCGTTGACGGTCGCGCCGGTGACCGTGTCGCCGGGCCGTACCTCCACCGGCACGGACTCGCCGGTCAGCATGGAGGCGTCGACGGCGGAGGAGCCCTCCTCGATCACGCCGTCGGTGGCGATCTTCTCGCCGGGCCGGACCACGAACCGCATCCCGACCGTCAGCTGGTCGTTGGGGATGCGGACCTCGGTGCCGTCGCGCAGCACGGAGACGTCCTTGGCGCCGAGTTCCAGCAGCGCGCGCAGGGCGGCGCCGGCGCGGCGCTTGGAGCGGGCCTCGAAATAGCGGCCGGCCAGGATGAACGCGGTCACCCCGGCGGCGGCCTCCAGGTAGATGTTGCCCGAGCCGTCGGTGCGCTCGATGGTGAACGCGAACGGGTGGGTCATGCCGGGGGCGCCGGCGGTGCCGAGGAACAGCGCCCACAGCGACCAGCCGAGCGCGGCGATGGTGCCGAGGGAGACCAGGGTGTCCATGGTGGCGGTGCCGTGGCGCAGGTTGGTCCAGGCCGCCTTGTGGAACGGCCATCCGGCGTAGACCACGACGGGTGCGGCCAGGGTGAGCGACAGCCACTGCCAGTGGGTGAACTGCAGGGGCGGGATCATCGCCATAGCGATGACCGGGACGGCCAGCACGATGGAGGTGATCAGGCGGGCGCGCAGCGGCGCGAGCTCGTCGGCCTCCTCCTGTGCACCGGCCACTCCGGTCTCCGCCTGGGGCGGGGCGGGCAGCGCTGCGGTGTACCCGGCCTGCTCCACCTGCTCGATCAGCGTCTGCGGGTCGAGGCCTTCGGGGAAGGTGACCTTGGCTTTCTCGGTGGCGTAGTTGACCGTCGCGGTCACCCCGTCGAGTTTGTTGAGCTTGCGTTCGATCCGGTTGGCGCAGGACGCGCAGGTCATGCCGCCGATCGAGAGTTCGACCGCGCCGGTGGCGGTCGGCGGCCTGTCGTCGGTCACGGGGGACATCGATGTCACGGTTCCTTTCTCGCGTCGCGCAGGGGTCAGTGAGTGTGCTCGCCGTGCGAGCCGGACTTACCGGGTGAGGGTGCCGGTGCAGGAGTCGGGGCCGCACCGGTGGGGCTGGCGGTCGCCGCCGGGGCCGGCAGCTGGCCGGCGCGGGCGGTGAAGGCCGCGGTCCGCACGGTCCCCTCGTGCCGGAAGTCCAGGAAGAGGCGGTAGTCGCCGCGGCTGGGCACCTCGGCGTGGAAGGTGATGCCCGGACCGGCCGCGGTCGTGCCGTCGCCGGGTTCACCGTCGGGATGCACGTGCAGGTAGGCCAGGTCGCCGGCGCGCAGCGCGACCAGGTGGCCATAGGCGCCCAGATACGGCTGCAGGTCGGTGACCGGCCTGCCGTCCTTGCTCACCGTCAGCGTCAGCGTGCTGGCGGCTCCGGGGACCAGGTCGCCGTTCAGCTGCACCGTGTAGCCGTCCACCGTGTCGGTACGGCTCACCTCGGGTAGCGCGTTGGGCGTGTAGTCGCCGGGGGCGTGCAGGTCGGCTCCCAGGGTCAGCCCGTCGCCCCCTTCGGGGGCGAAGTCGGCGAACGCCCGGTAGACGCCCGCGCGCGGCAGGGTCAGCTTCACCGACCAGGTCCCGTTCCCGGCCTCGTGCGGGTGCAGGTGCTGGAAGTCGCCCAGATCACGGGAGACCACGATGAAATGCAGCTTCTTGCCGTGCTGGGTCTGGTAGCGGGTGAGCGGTCGGCCGTCGGGGCCGGTGACGGCGAACCGGAAGTCGGCGGCCTCGCCGGGCGGGACGGTCGTCGTCTCGGGGGTGAGGGTGTAGCCGCTGTCGGACATCTGCAGCCCTCCAGGAAGGGACGCCGGAGCCGCCGTAGCGGACCGGCCGGGAGCCGCGCTCGCGGCTCCGTGAACGGGGTGGGATGGCGATATGGGCGGGGTGTCGGCGGCGCCGACGGCGCTGCCGACACCCAGGGCCCCGCCGAAGACCACGGTGAGGCCGAGGACGTAGGCCCCGAGCTTGGCGGGGGTGTTCACGACGGCGTCACCACTTCGTAGCCGGCCTCCGCGACGGCGGCCGTGATCGCGGCGTCGTCGACGGGCCCGTCGCTGTCGACGCTCACCCGGCCGGTGGCCAGGTCGACGTCGACGCCGGTGACGCCGGGCACGGTGCTGACCTCTTCGGTGACGGAGCTGACGCAGTGGCCGCAGGTCATGCCGGCGACGGTGTAGGTGGTGGTCATGGTGATCACTCCTTGTCGTTGCTGGTCGATCCGGTGGTCGGGGTGGTCAGGAGCGCACCAGGCGGGCGATGGCCTCGGAGGCCTCCTTGACCTTGGCCTGGGCCTCGGCGCCGCCCTTGGCGGTGGCGTCGGCCACGCAGTGCGCCATGTGCTCCTCCAGCAGGGCCAGGGCGAAGGACTGCAGGGCGCGGTTGGCGGCCGCCACCTGGGTGAGGATGTCGATGCAGTACTGGTCCTCGTCGACCATCCGCTGCAGGCCGCGCACCTGGCCCTCGATGCGGCGCAGCCGCTTGAGGTGGTTCTGCTTGTCGTGGGTGTATCCCGCCATGTCCCCGCCTCCGGTCGTTCGCGTCTCATCTCCCATAACACCATACCCCCCTACCGTATTCCGATTCTCATGGGTTCATTTGCCGAACCCGGTCGACGGCGGGCGGGGCCGCCAGCCAGCGGGTCGGACGGCCACCCTCTCCAGGAGCCGGACGCACCGCCAAGCTCGGCGATCTCACTTTCGCGGCCCGGACCGATTGGCCGCAATGACACCCACCCCGCAGATCCGGACACGACCTCGGCGTCCGTATCAGTGGGGTGCGTGTCATTGCAGCCAGCCAGGGAGCACCGGCAGGCTGTGGGCCGTGAACGACGCAACAACTGACCGGGCCTCCACCGGCAGCCGCCTGGTGGTGATCACCGTCTACGACGGTGTGCAGCTGCTGGACCTGGCCGGTCCGGTGGACGTGTTCCACGAGGCCGCCGAGCAGACCGGCGCCTACACCGTGCGCGTCGCCTCGCCCGACGGGCAGCCGGTCCGGGCCGTGGGCGGCGTGCGCATTGCGGTCGACGCTGCCCTGACCGACATCGACGGCCCGATCGACACTCTGATTGTGGCCGGTGGGGACGAGGAGGTGGCCACCGATGCCGGCGGTCAGGCCAGGGCTTTGGTCGAGCAGGTGCGCAGATTGGCCGGCCGCTCCCGGCGGGTGGCCTCTGTGTGCACCGGCGCCTTCGTCCTGGCCGCCGCCGGTCTGCTCGACGGGCGGCGCGCCACCACCCACTGGTCCTCGTGCGCTGAGCTGGCCGCGCTGTTCCCCGGGGTCCGCATCGACGCCGACGCCGTCGTCGTGCGCGACGGCCGCATCTCTACCGCCGCGGCGACCACCGCGGGCATCGACCTGTCGTTGGCGCTGGTCGAAGAGGACCACGGCGCCGACCTGGCCCGGCGGATCGGCAAGCTGTTCCTGGTCTACCTGCGTCGCCCCGGCGGCCAGGCCCAGTTCGCCACCACCGCCCGCCCCACCGACGTCGGCGACCAGGCCCTGCGCCAGGTGATGGAGGCCGTCGCCCGCGATCCGGCCGCCGACCACGGCGCCGAGGCCATGGCCGCCCGCGCCATGATGAGCGCCCGCCACTTCTCCCGCCGCTTCACCAAGGACGTCGGTGTCACGCCCGGCCGCTACGTCGAGCAGATCCGGGTCAGAGCCGCCCAGGTGCTGCTGGAGACCGGTGACGAGACCGCCATGGAGACCGTCGCCCGCCGCTGCGGGTTCGGCTCGGCCGAGACGATGCGCCGAGCCTTCCAGCGGGTCCTGGGCATCGCCCCGGCCGCCTATCGCGAGCGCTTCTACAGCGCCTGCCCCATGGAGCATGCCGAAGCCCCGACTGTCGGGTAAGCGTCACCGCAGCCGTCCACCGTATTCCGCCACTACGCCGACACGCGGTGACACTCCATGACCGAGACCCACCAGCCCACTGCTTTTCCGGTAGGCCCATGCGAAGGAGAGAGCACATAACCACGACCACCGTGTACACGTTTGCCGGTATGACTTGCAGAGGTTGCGCTCGTACCGCCACGGCCGCCCTCGACATGCTGGGGACCGTTCGCGAGGTCACCGTGGATCTCCCCACCGGACAGGCCACCGTCGTCAGTGACGGCCCGCTGCCCGCCAACCAAGTCGCCGACGCCGTACGCAGGGTCGGCTACGAGCTGACCACCCTGCGGTCTTGACCATCCAGAGCCGCCGCTGCCCCGTTGTCCTGTGGAAAAGGCGTGCCGCCCGGAGGAGGTCTCCGGGCGGCACGCCCTCGTGATGATCCTGGCTGAAACGGTCAGCCGCGACGGAGGCCTCCCGAACCCTGAGGTAGGAACCCAGGCGTCCGCCGTGTGCGGGCCGGATCAGAGGCGTACCGCTTCCCGCTCCGGGCCCGCCTCGGTGGTCACCGGCTCGGGGCGGCGCATGAGCAGCAGGGTCAGGACGGCGCCGGCCACGGCGACGATCCCGGCGCCGATGAAGGCGGCCTGGAATCCGTCGGTGAGCCGGGACACACTGCCCGCCTCGGCTGCGCCCTGCGAGGTGGCGATCGCGGTCATGACCGCCAGGCCGAGCGCGGAGCCCACCTGGTAGGTGGTGTTGACGATCCCCGAGGCCAGACCGCTGTCTTCGGGGCGCGCCCCGGACAGAGCCGACATCATCGCCGGGATGTAGGCCAGCGACATGCCCACCGCCGCCACCAGGGAGGCGGGCAGCACGTCGGAGACGAACGCCCCGTCAGGACGCACCAGCGACAGGCCCGCCACGCCTGCGGCCAGCACCAGCAGGCCACCCGTGATGAGCGGCTTGGCACCGAAGCGGCCGAGCAGCCGGGCGGTGACACCGATCATGAAGATCATGATGGCGACGGTCATCGGCAGCAACGCCGCACCGCCGGCGAAGGCGCCGTAGCCGAGGACCTGCTGCAGGTAGAGGTTGAGGAAGTACCACATCGGGATCCACGCCGCGCCCAGCAGCGCCATGGCCAGGTTGGCCACCGCCAGGCCCGGGGTGCGCCAGATCGCGAGCGGCGTCAGCGGTTCGCGCACGCTGCGCTGGATGAGCAGGAAGGCCACCAGCAGCGCGACGGCCCCGGCCAGCTGCGCGAGCGTGGCGGCCGAGCTCCAGCCCTGCTCGGGGGCGCGCACGATGGCGAACACCGCCAGCGCGATGCCCGCGGTGACCGCGACGGCGCCCAGCACGTCGAGCGAGCCGCGCCGGCCCTGCACGGCCGGGAGCAGGGCGGGGACGGCGGCCAGGGTGAGCAGGCCGATCGGGACGTAGACGATGAAGACCCACGGCCAGCTCAGGTACTCGGTGATGACGCCGCCGAGGAAGACGCCGGCGGTGCCGCCCGCCGGGGCGGCGGCGCCGTACAGGGCCATGGCTTTGCCCAGCTCACGCGGGTTGTGGCCGAACAGCATCATGAGCAGCGTCATGGAGGCCGGGGCGATGAGGGCGCCGCCGGCGCCCTGGACGGCGCGGCCGATGATCTCGACCCAGGCGGTGGAGGCCGCCGCGGCGATGACGGATCCGGCGATCAGGATGATCCAGCCGGTGGTGAAGACCCTGCGGGCGCCCAGCAGGTCCGACAGCCGGCCGCCGAGCAGGAGCAGGCCGCCGAAGGCGACGACGTAGGCGTTGAACACCCACTGCAGGCCACTGGGGGAGAAGCCGAGGTCGCGCTGCATGTCGGGCAGGGCGACGCCGATGATGGAGGTGTCCATGATGACCATGAACTGCGCGGCGGCCAGCACGATGAGTGCCTGCCACCTGCGGGGATCGACGGTGTTCATGCCGTACTCCTGGTTTCTCGCCTCCGTGCCGAAGGTGGCAGGATGCGTCGTAGGGGGTTGGGTGTGATGTCGAAGTCGGACCGGCCCCGCAGGTGGGCGTGCATGCCAGTGCACGCCCACCGCCTCTTTGCCGGGCCCGGTCGCTAGGACGCGGTCACCGGCGTCGCGTCGGCCAGGGTGTAACCGGCCCGCTCCACCGCCTGGCGGATCTGCTCGTCGGAGAAGCCCGCGCCGCTGACGGTGACCGCGCCGGTGGGCAGGTCCACCGCGACGCCGCTCACGCCGGGGACCTCGCCGACCTCGGCGGAGACCGACGAGACGCAGTGGCCGCAGGTCATGCCGGTCACCGTGTAGACGGTGCGCTCATCGCTCTCCGCCTGCGCGGCGGTGGCGTCGGTGGTGCTGCAGGAGCATGCCGTGCACATGGGTGCATCCCTTTCCCTGGGTACCCCATAGGGGTATCTGTTCACGTGCCTGCAACATACCCCCTATGGGTTTCATTCCTCAACCGGGCACACCATCCGGAACCGCCGGAGCGGATCAGGGAATCAGGGCGATCGAAAGAAGCGCCGTCCCATGCCGCGCCGATATGTGCAGGTGGAGCCGCTGCACGTTGATGCGGCCGCACGGCGGGACAATTAAGTCGAACAGATGCGTTCGACTTGTGTTACGGTCTAATCCGAACATCAATGTTCGGATTAGGAGGCATGCCGTCATGGCCCACCCCACCGCCCGCCCCCACGTGACCTCCCCTGGGGTTCCGCCCGCCCCGCGCCGATGGCAGGCGCTGGCCGTGCTCTGCCTGGCGCAGTTCATGGTGATCCTCGACGTCACCGTGGTGAACATCGCGCTGCCCGCCATCGGCGCCGACCTCGGCCTCGACCGGTCCGCCGCCACCTGGGTGGTCACCGCCTACACCCTGTGCTTCGGCGGCCTGATGCTGCTCGGCGGGCGCCTGGCGGACCTGTACGGCCGCCGCCGCGTCTTCCTGGCGGGCCTGGCCCTGTTCACGCTGGCCTCGCTGGTGGCGGGCCTGACCGGCTCGGGCCCGATGCTCATCGCCGCACGGGCCGTCCAGGGCGCGGGCGCCGCGCTGCTGTCACC
Organism: Planomonospora antibiotica; assembly: GCF_014647955.1. Classification (NCBI taxonomy): domain Bacteria; kingdom Bacillati; phylum Actinomycetota; class Actinomycetes; order Streptosporangiales; family Streptosporangiaceae; genus Planomonospora; species Planomonospora antibiotica. The sequence continues at coordinate 78,369 of NZ_BMQE01000029.1, forward strand.
GTCGGCGCTGTCGATCGTGACCACCACCTTCCACGGACCGGAGCGGCACCGCGCGCTCGGTGTGTGGGCGGCGATCGGCGGCGGCGGCGCCGCGGCGGGCGTCCTGCTCGGCGGAGTGCTCACCTCCGGACCCGGCTGGCCGTGGGTGTTCTTCGTCAACGTGCCCGTCGGCCTGCTGGTCGCCGTGGCGTTGCCCCGCCTGGTGGCCGCAGGTCCGGCCGCCCGCGGCGGCCGACTGGACCTGACCGGTGCGGCCCTGGTCACCGCGGCGACGGCGCTGGTCGTGTACGGCCTGCTGCGGGCCGGGGACGCGGGCTGGAGCGACCGGTGGACCCGCGCCGCGCTGGGCGGCGGGCTGGTCCTGGCCGCGGTCTTCGCCGTCGTCGAACGGCGCGCCCAGGCGCCGCTGGTGCGGCTCGGGCTGCTCACCCGGCGTCCGGTGATCACCGGCAACCTCGTCATGCTGGCCGCTTCCGGGCTGCTGCTGGCCGCCTTCTTCCTCACCTCGCAGTACCTGCAGCACGTGGCGGGCCTGTCGGCCCTGGAGACCGGTCTGGCGTTCCTGCCGGTGGCCGTCGCCACGGTCGCCGGCACCCACCTCGGTTCCCGCCTGGTGGTCCGGTTCGGCGGCCGGATCGTGGCCGCCTCCGCCTTCGCCTGCACCGCGGCCGGGATGGCGCTGCTGTCGCGTCTGCCGGTCCGGCCGGACGTGCTGACCGACGTCGAGCCCGGATTCGTGCTGGCCGCGCTGGGGCTCGGCGCGGCGTTCGTCACGGCCACCACCACCGCCATGACCCACGTCGCCCACGAGGAGGCCGGTGTCGTCTCCGGGCTGGTCAACACCGGTCACGAGCTCGGGGCCGGTCTCGGTGTCGCGGTCTTCTCCACCCTGGCCGCGACCGGCATCGGCGCCGCACAAGCCGGTGGGTTCGCCGACGCCTACCGGGCCGCGGTGATCGGCGCCGCCGTCGCGGCGGTGGCCGCCGCGGTGGCGCTGCCCAAGGGGCGACCCCCGGCAGGCGACGGGCCGATCTTCGTCCACTGAGCCGGCCCGTACGCTTGCCCCATGGCCACCGACCGCACCAGTACCGCTGCCGGCGCCGGCCCGCGCGTCCGGCGCCGGGCCGACGCCGAGCGGAGCATCGCCGCCATCGTCGAGGCCGCACTCGCCGTCTTCGGCCGCGACGCCGACGCCACCATGGCCGACATCGCCCGCGCCGCCGGAGTCGGCCGGGTCACCCTCTACAGCCATTTCCCCTCGCGGGAGGATCTGCTCGAGGAGGTGATGGGCCGCGCGATCGGCGAGGCGCGCACCGTCCTGGACGCGGTACCGGTGCAGGACCTGCCCGCCGGCCAGGCATTGGCCGAGGTGGTCCGTTCCTGTTGGCAGGTCCTGGACCGGTACCGCAGCCTGCAGGCCGCCGCCGTGCGCGTCCTGGGCCCTGAGCGCATGCGCGCCCACCACGACGAGCCCATGGCCGTGGTGGGCGACCTGCTGGCCCGCGGTCGCGGGGATGGCACCGTCCGCGCCGACCTGCCGCACGACTGGCTGCTCGCCACCGTCTACGGCCTTCTGCACACGGCCGCGGCCGAGGTCGAGGCCGGGCGGCTGCCCGCCGCCGATGCCCCCGGAGTCCTGGAGGCCACCCTCGTCTCCGTCCTGGTTCCCCCGGAGCAGGCCTCCTGACCTGTCGCGGCCGCCCGGCGACGGAGAGAACCCACCGGAGACATCGGGAGCTGCGGGAGCCACGCCCTGTGCCTCCGCCGGGCCACGGACGGCGGCCGCCTCGGCACCGTCACTCGGGAGCCGGAGCCCACCGGCTTCCGTATCCGGCCGGCCATGCGGTCCAGCAGGAAGTGATCCCGGCCCGGCGAAGGGGCGCGCAACTGCGCAGACCGGGGACGATGTGCACCCGGTCTGCGCCATTCCCGTTTCGGGACAGGGCGGTCCCCTACCGCAGCGAAGTCCTCACGCCGGCGGTCCGGTGCGAGGGCAGGTGTGCTCTCCAGTGGGTTCCCGCCGACAGGGACATCGGGCCGTCCCCCTGTTTTCTGCGACGTTGGATCGTTGAAGATGACCAGCCATTTTCGTAGCGCGGGCAGCGCCTCGACCGGAGAAGAGCCCGGGCGGCAAGGGGTAATCGGGAAGATGTGATCAGTGAGTTGGGGCGCTGACGGCGGTCGTCCGTCCACCTCGCATACGATCGACTATCCCCCATAGTTTTTCTGCCCCAGGAGGGACCTTCGTCCCCTTGCCGCGAGGCCAACGAATCTACCCCCAAGGGGTATGAGCGGACAGTCTGGTGAGCAACCAGAGGAAACCGCGGCAGCCATGAGAGGCGAGCGCTGATGACTTCATCAGACTTTCAGGGCCGTCACGCCGAATCCTCGACCGGCCCCGTGGATCTGCTGCTTTCCCGGCGATCACCATCAGCAGGAAGACGACCACCGATGCGCAGACCTCTGATCATCGCAGCGAGTGCACTGAGCGCGGCGCTGCTGGCCGGTGCCGGTTTCGGGGTCGGCATCGCGACGGGCGACGGCGGGCACGGCAGCACGCCGGTACCCGGCGGCACGAATCATCCCGAGAGCGGGCCCTCCGGGCACGAGGAGGATCCGCAGCTGGCCACCGAGGACGGCCACGACCACGCCGGCCATGAAGGCAGCAAGGGCACGCCCGCCACCTACGACGCGACCGCTGTACCCGGTTTCGGCTTCCGCCCCCGTGACGCCGTCCTCCCGCCCGCGCCGACCGGACGCAGGCACAAGGTGACCTTGACCATCACCGAGAAGGTCATCGAGGTCGCCCCCGGCGTACGGCAGCGCGCCTGGACCTACAACGGCACCCTGCCCGGCCCGGTCCTGCGCGGCAAGGTCGGTGACACCTTCGCCGTCACCCTGGTGAACAAGGGCTCCACCGGCCACTCCATCGACTTCCACGCCTCCCAGGTCGCCCCCGACCGAAAGATGCGCACCATCGAACCAGGCGAGCAGCTCACCTACACCTTCACCGCCGAGCGTGCCGGGGCGTTCATGTACCACTGCGGCAGCGCGCCGGCCCTGCATCACATCGGCAACGGCATGTACGGCGCGATCATCATCGACCCGCCGAACCTGACCGAGGTCGACCAGGAGTTCGTCGTCGTCCAGTCCGAACTGGCCCTCGGCCCGCAGGACGGCCTGGCCAAGCTCAGCAAGCTGTATACGGCCGACTACGACGCCGTCGCCTTCAACGGCTACGCCGGGCAGTACCGCTTCGCCCCGCTGACGGCCACCGCCGGCAAGCGCACCCGCATCTGGGTCCTCGACGCCGGCCCGTCCGCGCCGTCGGCCTTCCACGTCGTGGGCACCGTGTTCGACACCGTCTTCAAAGACGGCGGCTACACGGTACGCCCGGGCGATGCGGCAGGCGGCGGCGCCCAGGTCCTCGACCTGGCCCCGTCCCAGGGCGGGTTCGCGGAGTTCACCTTCGCCGAGCCCGGCGAGTACGCGATGGTCAGCCACCGCTTCGCCGACGCCGCCCGCGGTGCCACCGGCCTGTTCAAGGTCACGTCCTGAACCACCGACGAGCTTCCGGAAGACGGACGCCCACCACTCAAGGAGATGAACTCGATGCATGGATACGGACATGGAGCGATGATGTGGCCGATGGGCGGCATGATGCTGCTCTGGCTGGCGCTGACCGCGCTGGTCGTGTGGCTGGTCGTCCGCTCCACCCCCTCCCGCGCCGGGAGCGGCCTCGCCACGCCGCCGGCGGACACCGACGCCGCCGGACCGGCCCGGCGCATCCTGGCCGAGCGCTACGCCCGCGGCGAGCTGGACACCGACGAGTACACCCAGCGGCTGGCAGCCCTGCGTTGACAGCGGCGATGAAAAGCACCGGGGGAATGTCCGTGCGGTGGTGCGATGTCACCGCCGCATCGGACGCCGCCGGTCGATCGTGAAGGATGGGGACATCCGATGAGCAAGCAAGCAACTGTGATGAAGCCGGCGAGGAAGAGCGGGAGCACGCGGCCGACGCGGCACCGGCCGTTGATCGCAGCCCTGGTGGTGGCGGTGGTGGTCTCAGCCGTGGCCGTGTTCGTCATCCGCGGTTCGGGCGGCACGGGGGGTTCCGGTGGATCCGCCAGTCCGGGTGAGGCGTTCGGGCACGTGCACGGTATCGCGGTCGACCCGGCCACCAAGGCGCCCTACGTGGCGACCCATGTCGGGCTGTTCCGCATCGAGGACGAGCGCACCGCAGTGCGGGTGTCGCAGGGGACTCCGGATCTGATGGGCTTCACCGCCGTCGGCCCCGGCCGTTTCCTGGCCTCCGGTCATCCCGGCGAGCATGATGAGGGCCCGGGCAACCTCGGCCTGATCGAGTCGGCCGACGGCGGCGTCACCTGGAAGACGATGTCCCTGTCCGGCGCGGCGGACTTCCACGGCCTGCAGGCCGCCCACGGGCTGGTCTACGGCTACAACTCGGGTGATGGTGCGTTCCTGGTCAGCTCCGACCGGCGTACCTGGGAACGCCGCTCCACGATCGCGATCGGGGCGTTCGCCGTCGGGTGTAGCTCTTCTGTAGGGACTGGTTGATCTGGGGTTTTGAGGGTCTGGTCGCGATCGGTCGAGTTGTCTACCGTGCGTGGTGGAGGCGATCGCGATGGGTTCGTTGCTGGAGGAGCTGGCGCGGCGGGAAACAGCGGCACGGGAGCGGGTCGAGCGGTTGCGTGAACGGCTGACGGCCGAGGAAGAGACGCTGTCGCGGCTGGTGGTCACCCGCCAGACGGTGGAGGAGATCCTGCAGGAGGCGGCTTCGCCGGCGCAACGGACGCCGACCGGCGCGGGTGACGGACCGGACGAGCGCGGCACGACGGGCGGAGACCGGCAAGCGGGACCGAGCGGGTCACCGATCGGGGTGGTGACGGTGCCGCGGCGGCGGCCGGGCATGAACACCTCGGTGCTGCCGAGGGCCTATCAGGATGTGCTGGAGGTGCTGACCGATGCCGGTAGCGGCATGCGGGCGGGGAAGATCGTGGCGGCGTTGGGGCTGCCGGGCGAGGCGGCCAAGGTCGAGGGCCTGCGCTCGAAGCTGAAACGGCTGGTGGAGCGGGGCTGGCTGAGTGAGGAGGTCCCGGGAGTGTTCGCGGTGACCGAGCAGGTCCGCACGCGGTTCGGCCGGTAGTCCGGCTCGGCCGGCCGCTCCGGGGCGTATCACTATGGCCTCACCGGGCGGGGGACTTGCCGACGGGCTCTTCCGCCGCCAGGTTCGAGGGTGCGACCCTGCCCGAACCTCACCGGAAGAAGAGCCCGTGATGGAACCGTACGACACGGCCGTGATGGCTGACTGCTTTGCATCGGCGAAGGACACCTTCAACTGTCTGATCCGGCAGCTCGCCGATCCGGCGGCCGCGGCGCTGTCTCATGACCTGCTGGAGGACCTGGTCGCCGAGCAGGGGCGTGAGCTGCTGCGCCGGCTGCTGCAGGCGCACCTGGACCTGCGGGCGATGCGTGAACGGCGAGCGGCGCTTCGGGCCCGCCGCGGGGCCGGCGGGGCCGGCGGGGCCGGGATGATCGGCGTTGATGAGGTGGTGCGGCGCCGGCTGGAGAGCGGCCATCACCGGCAGCTGGCCACGATCGTCGGGACGGTGACCGTCACCCGGTGCGCCTGGCGCGCGCCGGGAGCGGCCAACCTCTATCCGGCCGATGCGGCGCTGTCGCTGCCGGCCGGGCGGCATTCGGCCGGGCTGGCCCGGCTGGCCGTGCGCGAGGCGGTGCGCGGGAGCTTCGACGCCGCCAAGGCGGCGATCACCTCCCGGTGCGGGCCGGTGATCGGCAAACGACAGCTGGAGGAGGCGGTGGTGGCCGCCGCGGCCGACATCGACGCCTTCTACGCCCAGCAGATCCCGCTGCCGTGCACCGCTGAGGAGCTACTGGTCATCAGCGTGGACGGCAAGGGCGTGGTGATGCGCCCCGAAGGGCTGCGGCCGGCCACCCGGCAAGCGGCCGAGCGCCACCGCGCCACGTTCCGCACCCGGCTGGCCTCCGGGGAGAAACCCTGCCGCAAGCGCATGGCCATGCTGGGCGTGGTCTACGACGCCGTGCCCGCACCCCGCCGCGGCCATGATGTGATCGCCGTCCCCGGAGGCCGCAGCGGGGACCGGCCCGCCCGGTCCGGACCGGCGGCCCGCAGCAAGTGGCTGTGCGGATCGGTGTCGGCCGATCCCGGCGAGGTGATCGCCAAGGTGTTCGACCAGGCCGAGGCCCGCGACCCGCGGCACGCGCGGACCTGGGTCGTGCTCATCGACGGCGCCCGCCACCAGCTCGGCCTCATCCGGGCCGAGGCCGCGCGCCGCGGGGTGGCCATCCACATCGTCATCGATGTGATCCACGTCCTGGAGTATCTGTGGAAGGCGGCATGGTGCCTGCACGCGGGCGGTGATCCGGTCGCCGAGGACTGGGTCGCCGCTCACGCGCTGTCCGTGCTGGCCGGCCGCGTCGAAGACGCCGCGGCCGCCCTTGATGCCCAGGCCACCGCCGCCGGGCTGGGCCCGGGCCGCCGCGGCGGAGTGGACGCGGCCGTCCGCTACCTGCGCGGCAACGCCGCGTTCCTGCGGTATGACGAGGCATTGGTGGCCGGTTGGCCGATCGCCACCGGTGTCATCGAGGGAGCCTGCCGTCATCTGGTCAACGATCGCCTCGATATCACCGGTGCCCGGTGGGGCCTTGCGGGTGCCGAGGCCGTCCTCACGCTCCGGGCCGTGATCGCGAACGGCGACTTCGACGCCTACTGGCGTTTCCATCGCGCTCAAGAGCATCGCCGGGTTCACCAGACCCGCTACCAGGCCGCACTCGACCTCACTGCCTGATCAGTCCAGTCCCTACAGAAGAGCTACACCCATGCACGCTCGTCGATCGGCACCCACCGAACGTCCCTGAATTCGCGCAGGTCCGGAGTGATGAACGCCTGCCGGTCGGCCTGGAAGACGAACCAGAGCGTGACGTCGGTATGGCTGTCGGCCCCCCGGGTCTGGGTGACGGTCACAAAGAACGGGGCGTCGCCGAACTCCGGATGAAACCCCGGCGTGATCTGCAATTCCTCGGCCACCTCGCGAAGCGCGGTCACCCTCGGATCTTCAAGATCATCGACGTGGCCGCCCGGGAACAGCCACGCCTGGGCCAGCAGGTGATCGACGATCATGATCGAGCGGGTCGGCTCGTCGATCAAAATGGCGTACACCGCCAGGTGCTGCGGCGGAGTCGAGGGCTTTTCCAGACGGAAGAGCTGCGCCCCGGAGCCGATCCACTCCAGCATCCATGCCTGGTGGGCGGCTTCTTGCGGATCGTGCGGCTCGACGGCTGCGACCAGGTCGCGGACCACGGTGCGGGCTGTACTGTCCACCGGCAACCTGCTGACCTTCCTGCTCGGAAACCACTGACCGGAAAGGGCCGGGGGCGCTCGGGTCCGTCCCCGGCCAGTCTCCCACGGTGCCCCGCAGATGCGGGTGCACATCGCACGGTAGGTGCCATCGCACGCAGAAATCCACTCGGTGCGAGCGTGACCAGGCCGCCGCAGGCGCCCAAGGGCGCCCGCCCGGACTACGTGATCGGGCGGGCGCGGGCCAGGTCGGGCTCGCTCTTGCGGATGATCTCCCGCATGACCGGGGCGGTGGCGCCGCGGCCCAGCAGCAGGTAGCGCAGCAGGTGGGTGAGCGGATCGCCTTCGGCCCACTCGAAGTAGCAGTGCGGGCGTACCCCGGTGGCATCGCGCAGTGCCAGCAGGATCGCGGCGATGGCGTTGGGCGCGGCCGGGCTGTCGGCGCGCAGCACCCGATGGCCGTCGACTTCCACGCCGTGTACCTGCAAGGACCTTGCTGAAGCCGGAGGGGTCGCTCACGGCGATCTCCAGAAACAGCACGTCCGCGCGCCCGGGCACGGGATTCATGCCCCGCTGCTCGACCTCTTTGGCGGCGTACTCGGCCGCGTTCCTGGCCTGGCGGCGGTTGGCGATCAGGTTCAGCGCCCCAACGCACCCAGGCACGACCGGAGCATAGTTGGCGGCCGCCGCACCGCCAGCAGGGCTGGCTCTCAATCTGAGGCTGCCCCAGCAAGCGAACAAGATCAGCACAGACGACTACCTCAGACAACCGTACGGCACCTTTCATGCACTTCTCCCGCTACGCCCGGCGGGCTTCATGGAGAAAGAAGGCCGGTGAAACGGCCTCCCCGGCCAGCGACATGGGCACCGCCCGGCCGGTCGGGGACTGTCCTGTTGCCTTTCAAGGGATCTTCCTTCATGACTTTCGCCGTTCGGATCAGCACCCGTACCCGTCTCCTGGGCCTGACCGCCGCCGCGGCGGCGGTGACCATGACCACCGGTGGCGTGGCTTACGCCCACGGCAGCGCTCCCACTCCCTCGCAGGCTTCCGCTGAGAGCCTGCCCCGGGTGACGGCCACGGATCTGCTGAAGATTGCTGAGGCGCAGATCGGTATCACCGAGAACGCCGCCGGCGGCGGCACCA
>NZ_BMQE01000030.1:0-85721 GCF_014647955.1 Planomonospora antibiotica
CTCCTCCTTGTGGGGTAGTTGCTGTTGGAATCCCCCGTCTTCAGACGGGGGAGGACGTCAACCCATGGTCTTCGCGCCGTCCAGCGCCTCGCGGATGATGTCGGCGTGACCGGCGTGCTGGGAGGTCTCGGCGATGACGTGCAGCAGCACCCGCCGCACCGACCAGGAGACGCCCTGCTCGAACCACGGCGCCTCCGGGAGCGGATGGGCGGCGTCCAGGTCGGGCAGCGTCGCCACCAGCTCGTCCGTCCGGTCGGCCACCCGCTCGTAGGCGTCGAGCAGCCCGGCCAGCGTCTCGCCCTCCAGCATGCGGAACTGGCCCTCCCAGTCGACCGGCTCGCTCTGCATGGCCTCGGCCCCGCCGACCGCGAACCGCATCCACCCCTGCTCGACCCCGGCCACGTGCTTGATCAGGCCGCCCAGGCAGAGCTCGCTCACCGTGGTGCGCCGTGCCGCCTGCTCGTCGGTCAGCCCATCGACCGTCTGGCGCAGGAAGCCCCGGTGCCTGGCCAGCGTCTGCAGCAGATCGGCCCGCTCACCGGTGATGGTCTTGTCCTGGATGGTCATGGAGACCCGCCTTCCGTGGCGTTCGCGTGATCCGACGAGCCCACGCTACCGACCGGCACCGACATTTCCGGATCACCGATGCGGTGCTCCGGCGGCGGTCCGGGGATCGGCGGCCTTCTCCGCCAATGATCCCGGCGGGAGCGGATATATAGGCCGGGAGGAGGTGGCCATGGCCACGGCAGGCAGCGAATCGGGCATTCTGCGGGTTCCTCCGGGCAACGACCCGGAGATCGCCCGGCTGGACAACACCTATATCGGCGACATCCCGCAGGGTTCGGACATCTACCAGATGCCGCACCTGGGAAGGCCGCTCTACTTCAAGCGCACGACGGAGCGGACCGAGTGGGCGGGCGAGGAGCCGCTGCCGGTCTTCGTGTACATAGGGAACACCCCGCCGGGCACCTGACCCCGCGGGCGGCACCCGCCCCGGGCCCTCACACGCCGGGCCGCGCGTGCTCAGTCCCCGGACGGAGCCGTCGGCGCGGTCTCCTCGGGGGCGGGGGCCTCCGTTGTCAGGGCGCATGAGATCTTGTAGCTTGCTGGTCGATCCGCTCGCGTCCACCGACCCGGGGAGCGGCCCCATGGGTGTTGCGCCCAGTGATGTGATCACCTCGGCTCCGAGCGTCTGGGGGGCGGCCGGCGCCTCAAGTGCGGCGGCCGTCTTCCCGCTCGCCGCCCCCGTCGCGCTCGCGCTGGGCACGCTCGTCTCCGACCCGGCGCAGATCTGGCACGCCGGGGACCGGTACGGGGGCGTCGCCGAGCGCGTCCGGTCCGCGAGCACCCTGGTCACGGAGGCGGTGAACGGCCGGGCCGACGCCGACCGGTGGACGGAGCGCGGCCGGGACGCCTTCATGGCCGCCCGGGTCCGGCCCTACCAGGAGACGCTCGGGCAGGCCGCCGAGATGTACGACGCGATGGACGCCGCGCTGAAGCTGACCGCGGTGGCCTACACGTCCGTCGGGCTGTCGTCCGCGGTCATCGGGGCGGCGCTCGTGCGCCACGTGGCGTCGCTCCTGGCCGCCGCGGTGGTGCCCGCCCTCAACGTGCAGGCGACCTATGTGGCCAACGCCCGGATGGTGGAGGCGGGGACGGCCGTACGGGCGCTCATCGCGGGCCTGGCCAAGGCGAACGGTCCCGCGGCGGCGCTGCTGTCCGGGGTCGCGGCCCGGCTCGGCGTCTCCCGCGCCGTGCTGGCGGGCCTGGGCACGCTCGGCGCGGGCGGCCTGGGCGGTTTCGTCGGAGCGCGCGCGGTCCCGGCGGCCGGCGGGGCCGCGACGCCGCTGGAGTGGCCGAGGCGCGTCGAGGGGGACGTCGAGGGGGACGCGGTGCCCGGCGGGTTCCGGGCTCCCACGGCGGACCAGCGCGCGGGGATGAGGAGCATCCGTCCCGACTCCATCCGGGCGCTGGGCGAGGACCTCGACGCCGGGCCCGGCAGGGTCCTCGACGCCGCGTACGAGGACGCGCGCGGCATCGAGGTGGGGTTCCCGGGGTTCGGGGTGGCCGGGATCCACCTCTTCCACGCCCACGGTGAGATGCGGGACGGCGCGGTCCGGCAGCTCGCCGCCGGGCGCGACGTGCCCGGCACGTGGCTGCCGGGGCTGAGGACGACCGCCGACAACTGGGTCTTCGCCGAGCGGGCGAACACCGGCGGCGACGGGCGAACGCCCCGCCGGTGAGACCGGCGGGGCGTGCGGGAGGAGGCCCGTCCACGTGGACCCGGCGGAGACCCGGGGCACCCGTCCGTGCGGCCGGAGGGACCGGGAGAGGGCACCCGTCCGGGTGATCGGGACGCGGGGTGCGGGGTACGGGGTGCGGCCCGTCAGCCGGCGAGGGCCTTGACCAGGTCGTCGAGGACGACCTGGGCGGCCAGCGGGGCGCCGCGGGTGCTCCAGACGGAGCCGTCGACGGTGGCGACGTGGCCGGCCTTGACGGCCTTCAGCTCCTTGAAGGCGGGGGTCTCCTTGACCTCGGCGAGGGCCTTCTCGCCGTCGGAGGTGAGGGTGGACAGGAACAGCCACTCGCCGTCGATGTCGGACAGGGCCTCCAGGCTCAGCGGCATGGAGTGGGCGGTGCCGTCCTTGTCCTGCGCCTTGGGCCGGGTGAGACCGAGGTCGGTGGCGACGAAGCTGGCGAACTGCCGCTTCTCCATCCAGCTCGGGCCCTGTGGGTTCCACCGGACGATGCTCACCTCGGCGGGCTCGACCTTGCTCTTCGCCTCGGCGACCTTGGCGTCGTAGTCGGCGAGGACCTTCTTGGCCGCGTCGAGCCTGTTCAGCGTGTTGCCGATGCCCATGAACGAGAGCTTCCAGTCGTCGGTGGGCGCCATCGTGACCACCGTCGCGGGGGTGATCTTGCGGAGCTGGTCGAGCATCTGCTGGTCCTGCATGTCCCCGGCGAGGATCAGGTCGGGCTGGACCTCGACGACCTTGTCGATCACCGGCTGGAGCAGGTTGCCGACGACGGGGATGCCCTGGACCTTGTCGGCGAGGTACGCCGGGGGCTTGTCGAGGCCCTGGCCGTTGGTGATGCCGACCGGGGTGACGCCGAGGGCGAGGGCGGCGTCGAGGTCCTCCTGGGTGAGGGTGACCACGCGCTTCGGCTCCGCGGGGACCTTGATCAGGGTGCCGGTGGCGTCCTTCACCTCGCGGGTGGCGGAGGCGGCGGCCGGGGCGGCGGAGGACGAGGCGGCGGGCGCCGCGGACGTGTCCGTGGACGACGTGCCGCACGCCGCGACGGTCAGGGCGGCGAGAACGGCGGCGAACAGGCCGCCGGCCCTGCGGAGGGGGGACATGCGAGCTCCAGACCAGATTAGGCAAGTCTTACCTACTTTAGGTTAGCCTTACCTTATGTTTATGCAACCCCGGGCCCCCCTCCCGGTGTTCGCCCTCTGCCTGACGGCGCTGCTGGGGCTCGCCGCGGTCTCCGTGCTGACCGGCGCCGGCCGGGTCGCGCCGGAACAGGTCGTCGACTACCTGCTCGGCGCCCGCGGCGACCACCACCTGGAGATGGTCGTCACCACGCTCCGGCTGCCCCGCACGCTGGCCGCCCTCGTCGTGGGCGCCGCCCTCGGCGTCTCCGGCATGCTGCTGCAGGCGGTCACCCGCAACCCGCTCGCCGAGACCGGACTGCTCGGGGTGAACTCGGGCGCCGCCCTCGGCGTGGTCGTCGGGATCGTCTACGCGGGCGCGCAGACCGGCGGGGCCTACCTGGTCTGGGCCCTCGGCGGCGCGCTGCTGGCCACCGGGGTCGTGCTGCTGATCGGCTCCCGCTTCTCCCCGCTCAAACTGGTCCTGGCGGGCGCGGCGCTGTCGGCCACGCTCACCGGGATCACCTCGGCCCTGCTGGTCGCCGACCCCGTCACCTTCGACCAGTACCGGTTCTGGGTGCTCGGCTCGCTCGCGGGCGTCCCGCTGGAGCGGGTCCTGTCGGTCTCCCCGGCGATCCTGACCGGGCTCGTCATGGCCGCGCTGGCCGCCCGGCCGCTGGCCGCGCTCTCCCTCGGCGACGACATGGCCGTGGCCCTCGGCCACCGGCCGGGCCGTACCCGGGTCGTGGTGACCGTGGCGGTGACGCTGCTCAGCGCCGCCGCGGTCGCGGTGGCCGGGCCGATCGGCTTCCTCGGCCTGCTGGCCGGTTACCTGGCCAGGACCCTGCTCGGCGGCCGGGTCGGCCCGCAGATCGTGCTGTCGGGCCTGGCCGGCGCGCTGGTACTGCTCGGCGCGGACGTGCTCGCCCGGGTGGTCATGCGGCCGTACGAGGCGCCGGTCTCGCTGCTGATCGCGATCCTCGGCGGACCCGTGCTGATCGTGGTGGCGCGCTCCCGCGCGGTCGCCGCCGGGGCCGGGGACCTGATCTCGGACCGGGTCCCGCGCCGGGGGGCGGGGCTCCTCCGGTCGCCGGCGGAAGGGCTCCGCCGCATCCTGCGGCGGCGGGCCGGAGCGGACCGCGCGGGCGGGCCCCCGGCGACCGGCGCACGGTCCGGCGTACGGCGCGGCGCACGGTCCGGCGTACGGCGCGGCGCACGGTCCGGCGTACGGCGCGGCGCGCGGTCCGGGCCGGGGCGGGGACCGCTCCCGTCCGACGTGCTGCCGGTACGGCTCGGCGCCCTCTCGGTCCTGCTCCCGGTGCGCTCCTCCTTCGCCGTCGCGGCGCTGGCCGCGCTCGCGGCGGCGGCCGGGGTGACCGCGCTGGTGGCCGGGCAGTCCGCGATGACCGCCGGGCAGGCGCTGGACGCGCTGCGCGGGATCGGGGCGGGCGGGCAGATCCTGCTCGTCCAGGAGATCCGGCTGCCCAGGGTCGTCGCCGGGCTGGTGGCGGGGGCCGCGCTCGGCCTGTCCGGCTGCCTGACCCAGGCGCTGGCCCGCAACCGGCTGGCCACGCCCGACATGCTCGGCATCAACCAGGGCGCCGTCATCGCCATCATGCTGGCCGGGCTCTTCTCGTCCGCGCAGACGCTCTTCGAGCACTGGTGGACCGGCCCGCTCGGCGCCCTCGCCGCCGCCGCCGTGGTCTTCGCGATCTCCGGCGGCGTCGGTACCCAGGGTTACCGGTTCATCGTCACCGGTCTGGCGGTCACCACCCTGGCCGGGGCGCTGACCCAGTCGGTCCTGGCCTGGAACGGGCTCAGCTCCGCCACGGCCATCCACTCCTGGAGCGTCGGCAGCCTCGCCGGGCGCGGCTACCCGGTGGCGCTGCCGGTGGCCGCCGGGCTGGCCCTGCTGCTGCCCGCCGCGCTGGCCGTCTCCCGGCGGCTGGACGTGATGCGTTTCAGCGAGGACGTCGGCACCGGACTCGGGGCGAACCCCCGGACGACCCGGCTGGCCGTCCTCGCCCTGGCCGTGGCCCTGGCCGGGCTGGCCATCGGCATCGGCGGGCCCATCGCCTTCGTGGCGCTGGCCGCGCCCGTGATCGCCGCCCGCCTGTCCGGGCCCGCCCGGCTCCCGCTCGTCGGCGCGCCCCTCACCGGGGCCGCGCTCGTCGTGGCCGCCGACACGATCGGCCGCGTCATCGCCTCCGGGGCGGAGATCCCCGCGGGCGTCGTGACGAGCGTCCTGGGCGGCCCCTTCCTGCTGTGGACCCTGCTCTCCGACCGGAGGTCGTGACATGCCGCTGCAATCCCCTGGACACGGTTCCCCGGGCGGGGCCCCGCGGGACGGCCGGGCCACCCCGCTGGTCGAGCCGGCCGGGACACCGGGCAGGTACCGGGTGACCTTCCTGTGGCGGGCCCGGTCCGAGGACGAGCGGGCGGTCGTCCTGATCAACACGCTGACCGACCGGGACCGGCACGCGGGCGACATCGGCGCCCACGTGATGATCCGGGAGCCGGGCGGCGACGTGCTCCGCCTGACCTACGAGCTCGACGGGGACCTGCGGGCGAGCTACCAGATCCTGCCGTGCCAGGAGGTGCCCGGCACGGACCGGGACTCCTGGCTGCGCGTCATGATGACGGCCCTCCCCGACCCGGGCAACCCCGTCCGGGTCCCCGGCGGCCACGGCCGCAACCCCTCCTCCCTGCTGGAACTGCCGGACGCCCCCGCGCAGCCGTACCGGGACCGGCGCCCCGGCGTGCCCGCGGGACGGGTGCGCGAGAGCGCGGTCGCGGGACGGCGGGTCTGGGTCTACACGCCGCCGGGGCACGAGGCCTCCGCGGCGGGGACATCCGAGCGGGAGGTCCCGGGGACGCCGGGATCCTCGGCGGTTCCGGCGGTTCCGGCGGTTCCGGTGGCTCCGGTGGCTCCGGTGGCTCCGGTGGCTCCGGTGGCTCCGGCGGCGGAGCGGGGCGGCGGGGCGGCGGGGCGGCGGGGCGGCGGGCCGTACCCGGTGCTCGTCCTGCTCGACGGGGATGTGTGGGCCGGGCGGATCGCGCCGACGATGGACAACCTGATCGCCGAGGGCCGGATCCCGCCGACGGTCGTGCTGCTGCCCGACGCGGTGGACCGGCCGACCCGGCTGCGCGAGATGGCCTGCCACGAGCCGTTCGTCCGGCACCTGGCCGACGACCTGCTGCCCTGGGCGCAACGGGAGTGGGGGGTCACCGGCGATCCCGGGCTGACCGTGGTCGCGGGCCAGAGCTTCGGTGGGCTCACCGCCTCCTACGCGGCGTTCACCGCCCCCGAGCGCTTCGGCAACGTGCTCTCGCAGTCCGGCTCCTACTGGTGGAGCGACGACGACCCCGAATGGCTGACCCGGCGCTACGAGCGGGCGCCCCGGCTCCCGGTCCGCTTCCACGTGGAGGCCGGGCGGCTGGAGTGGATGCTGCTCGCCGAGAACCGGCGGTTCGCCGAGGTCCTCACCGCCAAGGGGTACGAGGTGACGTTCACCGAGTACAACGGCGGCCACGATCCGGCCTGCTGGCTCGGCGGGCTCGCCTCCGGGCTCTCCGGGCTGGCCGCGGGGTGGTCGTGATGGGCGCACCCGGAACGGACGCGGGCGGAACGGACGTGAATGGGGTGGGTGTGAGCGGAGCGGACGCGGCCGGGGCGGGCGCGGGTGGAGCGGATGGGAACGGGGTGGGTGTGAGCGGAGCGGACGCGGCCGGGGCGGGCGCGGGGGGACCGGGGAGCGGCCCGGTGAAGGCCGCGATCAGGGAACGGGTGCTGGCGCACGCCGGGGAGCTGGTCGGGCTGAGCCACCGCATCCACGCGCATCCCGAGACGGCCTTCGCCGAGCACCGGGCGGCGGAGTGGACGGCGCGGGCGCTGAGCGCGGCCGGGTTCGAGGTGACCGCCGGGGCGGGCGGGCTGCCGACCGCCTTCTCCGCGTCGTACGGCTCCGGCCCCGTGACGGTGGCGTTCTGCGCGGAGTACGACGCGCTGCCCGGCCTCGGCCACGCCTGCGGGCACAACGTCATCGCCGCGGCGGCCGTCGGCGCGGGCCTGGCGCTCGCCCCGGTCGCCGACGCGCTCGGCCTGACCGTGAAGGTGGTCGGCACCCCCGCCGAGGAGCGCGGCGGGGGCAAGGCGCTGCTGCTGGAGGCGGGCGTCTTCGACGGCGTGGACGCGGCCATGATGGTGCATCCCGGGCCGTTCGAGACCGTGAGGTTCCGCTCGTTCGCGCTCGGCACGCTCGACGCCGAATATCTCGGCCGCCCGGCCCACGCCACCCTGGCCCCGCACGAGGGCCGCAACGCCGCCGACGCGATGACCCTGGCCCAGGTCGCGATCGGGCTGCTCCGCCAGCAGCTCCCGCGCGACTGGCACGTGCACGGCGTGGTGACGGCCGCGGGGGAGGCGCCCAACGTCATCCCGGCCCGCGCCGCGGCGAGCTACGAGATCAGGGCCGCCAGGGCCGAGGACCTCGCGGCGCTCCGCGCCCGGGTGGAGGACTGCTTCCGGGGCGCCGCCGTGGCGACCGGCTGCGAGCTGCACCTGACCCGCCCGGAACCGGACTATCTGGACTTCCGGGACGACGCGGGGCTGGCGGAGCTCTACGCGGCCAACGCCGCCGCGCTCGGGCGGCCCGCCCCGGTCGAGCGCGAGCCGTTCGCGATGACCGACATGGCCAACGTCTCGCACGCGGTCCGCGCCATCCACCCGATGCTCGACATCGGCGCCGGCGGGGCCGTACCGCACGACGCCGCCTTCGCCGAGGCCGCCGCGGCCCCGGCGGCCGACCGCGCGCTGCTCGACGCCGCCGTCCTGCTCGCCTGGACGGCGGCCGACCTGGCCCTTCCGCCCGCGGGAGCGTGAACACCACCCCCGCTCACTCTTCAGGAAATGTTCAGGTTATGGTAAGCCTGTCCTAAGTTAGGCAAGGCTTATGGGTGGAGGCCGTCCATGCTCGCGAGTTATCTCATCGGCCTCCGCGAGGGGCTGGAGGCGGCGCTCGTCGTCTCCATCCTCGTCGCCTTCCTCGTGAAGAGCGACCGGCGTGACCGGCTGCCGCTGGTCTGGGCGGGCGTCGGCGCCGCGGCCGTGCTCTCGGTGGCGTTCGGCGCGCTGCTCACCTTCACCGCCGCCCACCTCGACCTGCAGCAGCAGGAGCTGTTCGAGGCGGTCGTCTCGATCGCCGCGACCGTGTTCGTCACGTCCATGATCTTCTGGATGCGGACGGCCGCCCGGCGGATGTCCGGGGAGCTGCGGGAGAAGCTCGGCGAGGCGCTCCGGCTGGGACCCGTGGCCGTCGTCGTGGTGGCGTTCCTCGCGGTGGCGCGCGAGGGGCTGGAGACCACGCTGCTGTGGTTCGCCGCCGTGCAGGGCGCCACCACCACCGCCAGCCCGCTGATCGGCATCACCCTGGGCCTGCTGACCTCGGTCGCGCTCGGCTGGGGGCTGTACCGCAGCGCCCTGCGGATCAACCTCACCACGTTCTTCACCTGGACCGGCCTGCTGCTGATCCTCGTCGCCGCCGGCATCCTCAAGTACGGC
Source organism: Planomonospora antibiotica (assembly GCF_014647955.1). Lineage (NCBI taxonomy): Bacteria > Bacillati > Actinomycetota > Actinomycetes > Streptosporangiales > Streptosporangiaceae > Planomonospora > Planomonospora antibiotica. The sequence goes on from NZ_BMQE01000030.1 coordinate 8,934, forward strand.
GTGCACGACCTGCAGGAGGCGGGGTTCCTGCCGGGACTGAACACCCACGCCTTCGACATCAGCGGCGTCCTCGACCCCGGAGCCTGGTACTCGATGGTGCTCGGCGGCATGTTCAACGTCACCGCCCAGCCCAGCGTCCTGGAGACCGTCGCCTGGGTCGCCTACGCGGTGCCCGTCCTCGTCCTCTTCCTGTGGCCCGGCGGCAGGACGCCGGCGGGCCCCGCCCCCCAGTCGGCCCAGGCCGCTTCCTGACCGGAGTCAACGCAATGCGCACCCCCACCGCCGCGCCCACCGCCCTGGCCGCCGCCGTCCTCGCCCTCGCCGGTCTCGCCGGCTGCTCGTCGGCGGACCCGGGTTCGGGCCCGGGGGCCACGGCCGCCGCCGGGACCGGGGGCGGCCCGGTCGCCGTCGCCGCCACCGACACCGAGTGCGAGGTCGCCGCCACCGAGGTGGCCGCGGGCACCTCGACGTTCTCCGTGACCAACAACGGTGCCAAGGTGACGGAGTTCTACGTCTACGCCACGGGCGACCGGGTGATGGGCGAGGTCGAGAACATCGTCCCCGGCCTGACCCGCGAGCTCGTCGTGGAGCTCCCGGCGGGCATGTACGAGACGGCCTGCAAGCCCGGCATGACGGGCAAGGGCATCCGCAACGCCCTCAAGGTCAGCGGGGAGCACAAGCCGCTGACCGACGACGCGAAGCTCGCCGAGGCCGTCGCCGGCTACAAGCGGTACGTCAAGTCCCAGTCGGACACCCTGCTGGTCAAGACCAAGGAGTTCGTGGACGCCGTCAAGGCCGAGGACATCGACGAGGCCAAGAAGCTGTTCCCCGTCGCCCGCACCTACTGGGAGCGCATCGAGCCGGTGGCCGAGATCTTCGGCGACCTCGACCCGGCGATCGACGCGCGGGAGAACGACGTGGCCGAGGGCGAGGAGTGGACCGGTTTCCACAGGATCGAGAAGGACCTGTGGGTCGCCAAGGACGTCTCGGGCGACGACGAGCTGGCCGACAAGCTGATGACCGACGTCACCACGATCGTGGAGAAGGCCAACGCGGCCGAGCTCTCCCCCGTGCAGCTCGCCAACGGGGCCAAGGAACTGCTCGACGAGGTGGCCACCGGGAAGATCACCGGCGAGGAGGACCGCTACTCCCACACGGACCTGTGGGACTTCGCCGCCAACCTCCAGGGATCCAGGGCCGCGGTCCAGTCGCTCCGCCCGGTCCTGGAGGAGCGCGACCCGGCGCTGGTGAAGACGCTGGACGAGAGGTTCGCCGCCGCCGAGGCCGCCCTGGAGGCGCACCGCAGCGGTGACGGCTGGAAGCTGCACACCGAGCTGTCGAAGGAGGACCTGCGCGTGCTGTCGGATGCCATCAACAGCCTCTCCGAGCCGATCAGCAAGGTCGCGGCGGTGGTGGTCCGGTGAGCGGGATCAGCCGCAGGTCGCTGTTCGGGCTGGGCGCCGCGGGCGTCGCCGCCGCCGGGGCCGGGGCGGTCGCCGCCCGCGTGCTCGCGGACGAGCCGCCCGCCGCCCGCCCGGTGTCGTCGTCCTCGTCGGCCGACGCGGTGCCGTTCTACGGCGAGCGCCAGGCGGGGATCACGACTCCCGCCCAGGACCGGCTGCACTTCGTCGCCTTCGACGTGACCACCACCGAGCGGGCCGAGCTGGTCGACCTGCTGCAGGAGTGGACGGCCGCCGCCGCGCGGATGACCCAGGGTAAGGACGCCGGCGCGTTCGGCGCGGTCGGCGGGGCCCCGGAGGCCCCGCCGGACGACACCGGCGAGGCCCTCGGCCTGCCCGCCTCCGGCCTCACCCTGACGGTCGGCTTCGGCCCGTCGCTGTTCGACGAGCGGTTCGGGCTGGCCGGGCGGAGACCGGCCGCGCTCGCCGACCTGCCCGCCTTCCCGGGCGACGGGCTGCTGCCCGAGATCTCCGGCGGCGACATCTGCGTCCAGGCGTGCGCGCACGACCCGCAGGTGGCCGTGCACGCGATCCGCAACCTCGCGCGGATCGGGTTCGGCAGGGTGACCGTGCGCTACTCGCAGCTGGGCTTCGGCCGCACGTCGTCCACCTCCCGGGCGCAGGCCACCCCGCGCAACCTGATGGGTTTCAAGGACGGCACGAACAACCTCAAGCTCGAGGACACCGCGATGCTCCGCGACCACCTGTGGGCGGCCCCCGGCGACGGACCGGCCTGGATGGACGGCGGCGCCTACCTGGTCACCCGCAAGATCCGGATGCACATCGAGACCTGGGACCGCGCCCCGCTGGCGGAGCAGGAGGCGATCTTCGGCCGGGACAAGGGCGAGGGCGCCCCGCTCACCGGGAAGGCGGAGTTCGACGAGCCGGACTTCGCGAAGACCGGTCCCGGCGGAGAGCCGGTGATCCCCCGGGACGCCCACGTCCGGCTGGCGCACCCCACCTCGCACGGCGGAGCGCGCCTGCTGCGCCGCGGCTACAACTACGTCGACGGCTCCGACGGCCTGGGACGGCTGGACGCGGGCCTGTTCTTCATGGCCTACCAGCGCGACCCGCGCAGGCAGTTCGTCCCGGTGCAGCAGGCGCTGGCCGCCACCGACCCGCTCAACGAGTACATCAAGCACGTCTCCAGCGGGCTGTTCGCCTGCCCGCCCGGGGTGGTGGACGCAAGCGACCACTGGGGGAGGGCGCTCTTCGCCTGAGGCCCCGTGATGGGAGCGGACCTCGGGCGACGCCCACCGGTGCCCGGGGCTCCGGTGGGCGTCTGGGGCGGTGTCCGCCGTTACGGAGCGTCGTAGCCGAGGGTGTAGCCGCCGCTGCCGCTGTAGGAGTGGACGCGGTAGCGGTAGGTGCCGGCGGTGCCGTTGTAGGTCAGGCTCTCGTCAGGGCCGGTGGAGGTGCTGCGGGCCACGGTGCTCCAGCCGAAGGTGCCCCGCTTCTGCAGGTACAGGTCGAAGTCGGTGCCGTTCGGTCCGTCGAGGCAGGCGCGGTGCGCCCCGCCGGCGGTGGTCTGGAAGGAGCCCCCGTCAGGCTGGTACTGGCTGGCGCCTGAGCTCAGGGTTCCGGTCTTCGTGGTCTCGAAGCCCTGGCAGGCGCCGCCGCCCGGGCCGTTGACGGTCAGGGTGAAGGTCGCGGTGCGGGTGGCGGTGGTGCCGGTGCCGGTGAGGGTGACGGGATAGGTGCCGGCGGGGGTGGAGGCGGCGGTGGCCACGGTCAGCGTGGAGGTGCCGCCGGCCTGCACGGAGACGGGGTCGAAGGAGGCGGTGGCGCCCGCGGGCAGTCCCGAGGCGGACAGGGCCACGGTCTGCGCGGATCCGCCGGTGACCTGGGTGGAGACGGTCGCGGTGACGGAGCCGCCGGGGTTGGTGGCGGCCGCGGTGGGGGAGACCGAGACCGAGAAGTCGTTCCCGGACGAGCACGGGGCGTCGCTGCCCGCCACGTTGACCGCCGTCCAGGCCGCCTGGACGGTCCGATACTCGGTGGAGCAGCTGCCGTACAGGTCGGTGGTGGCGCGGAGCGTGTAGGCGCGGGCGGTGTTGGCCGGGTTGCCGCTGTTGACGTAGCGGGTGCTGGAGGTGAAGTAGGCGTCCAGCGCCCGGAACCAGATCTTCTCCGCCTTCTCCCTGCCGATGCCGGTCACGGCCGGGGCCGAGCCGCACACCGGCGAGGTGCCGTACTGGGTCGCCCCGGTGCCCTCGGCGAGGTTGAAGAAGAAGTGGTTGCCGACGCCGGAGGAGTAGTGGACGTCGACGCTCGCGGTGCCGGTCGACCAGCAGGAGTGCGAGCTGCCGTCCAGCGAGGGGTTGTACATGTAGCGGAGCGGGGTGCCGTTGCCCCTGATGTCGATCTTCTCGCCGACCTGGTAGTCGCCGGGGTCCGCGCTGCTGCCGGCGTAGAACTCGACCATGTTCCCGAAGATGTCGCTGGTGGACTCGTTCAGGCCACCGGACTCGCCGGAGTAGACCAGGCCGGCGGTGTTCTCGGTCACGCCGTGGGCCATCTCGTGCCCGGCCACGTCGATGGCGACCAGCGGCCGGGAGTTGCCCGAGCCGTCGCCGTAGGTCATCTGGGAGCCGTCCCAGAAGGCGTTGACGTAGTTGCTGCCGTAGTGGACCCGGCTCGGCACGCCGCTCCCGTTGCCGAAGATGCCGTTGCGGCCGTGCACGTTCTTGAAGTAGTCGAACGTCTTCGCGGCGCCGTGGTGGGCGTCCACCCCGGCCGACTGCCGGTTGCCGCTGGAGCCGGTGCCCCAGGTGTTGTCGGGGTCGGTGAAGGTCGAGCAGGTGCCGCTGGTGCGGTTGTTCATGTCGCAGGTTCTGCCGTTGCCGCGGTCCGGGTCGACCATGCTGTACGAGCTCCCGGACTGCGTCGTGGAGATCGTGACCGTGCCGGAGTAGATCGAGTTCCCGGTCCCGTCGACCAGGGCGTTCCGGGTGGTCGCCGTGGCGCCCTCGACGGCCGACCTGATCTCGTCGTAGGAGTCGATGACCTCTCCGGACCCGGCGTCGACGATCACGTGCAGCCGCGACGGGGTCTGCCCGTCGGGGGCCCAGCCGGCGACCACGGTCTCCCAGGCCAGGCGCCCCTGTCCGGAGGAGGCGTCGATCAGCAGCTCCGGCTCGGTGACCTCGGTGATCTTCCCGGTGAACGCGCTCTTGGCCTTTCCTGCAGCGGTGGCGGCGGACACCTTCGGGCCGGTGCCGAGCGTCAGCGCCTCGGTGAGCCCGACCGAGGCGTCGGCGAAGGCTCCGTCGGGCCTCAGGTGGACGACGAAGTCGCCGCCGCGGACCCGCAGACCCCGGTAGGTCCGGTGGTAGCGGACGTGCGACGCGCCGTCGGCGTCCACCCGGACGGTCTGGACCTTGTAGTCGTCCTGGCCGGCCCCGCGAATCGCGTCGCGGTGCCGTTCGATGGCCTGCTCGGCCCTGGCCACGGCGGCCGCGTCGGCGGGCGAGGGGGGTGGATCGGCCGAGGCGGGGGCGGCGAGCACGGTGGCTGCCGCCAGGGTGATTGCGATACCGGCCAGCGCCGGTGTCCGGAGGGACCCTCTCATGCTGTTCTCGCTCTCTGGCGATGTGGGGGAACCGCGGTGGCGGCGTACGGCCGCCGCCGCGGACATCGATGCGAGACCTGTCGGCAGGGCCTGTCAGGATCTGCCGGCAGGAATCGCCGCGAACAACGCGGACGAACGGTCCCATATCAGACAGAAGTGGGTCAATATTCTCAACTCTTGATGCAAATTTCTGTCGATCGGAAGTCGGAGCGATCACACGATGTGCCGGTTGATGGACGGAACGTGAAGGAAGGCGCTTGCCGCACCCGAACCGGCAAGCACATCGGCAAGTGCGGCGGCGAACGGGAGCGCGAGTGGACCGGTGGGCGGTGGCGGGCCGGAGGCTGGGCCGGGCTCCGCCGGGAAGGGCCGGCCTGAAAAGGGCTGAAGGGACCGAGCCGAAAGGGACCGGACTGGAAGGGGCCGGACTGGAAGGGCGCGGCCTACTCGCGGTCAGGGGAGGCTGCGGCCGAACGGGTCGATGAAGTCGCGCACGGTCGGCCGGCCGCTCCAGCGGGCCGCCAGTCTGCCGCGCAGCCCGCGAAGCTCCCGGTCGATCAGCGCGGTCGATACGGCGCTCGCCTCTGCCAGCACCGGAGCGGCGACGGCCAGCGCCGCCTCCGGATCCCCGGCGCACGCATGGCAGTCGGCCAGCCGCAGCGTGAACAGCAGCCTGGCGGGACGCATCCGCTCCGCCAGGCTGCCCAGCGACCGCTCCATCGCCTCGGCCGCCAGGCGGGCCGCCGACCGGTCCGCCGTCAGGGCGGCGATGTCGCGCAGGGCGCCGCCGGTCCCCGACTCCAGGTAGACCTCTCCGCTGGCCCCGTGCAGCCACCGCGCCCCGGTCAGGTCGCGTTCCTCCAGGCGGGACAGGGCCGTCCGGGCTCGGGCCAGGTGCCGCCGGGACTCCGGCGCGTCGCCGCCGAGCGCGTGCGCCCGCGCCTCGCAGAGATCGGCCGCGACGGCCGTCCAGCGCAGGCCGGGACCGGCGGCTCGGATCGCGCGCGCATATGCCAGGGCCGAGGGCGCGTCGTGCTCCAGGCGGGCGACCGTGCTCATGTCGTAGAGGATGGTGGCGCGCATCCCGATGCCGTCGGACACGGCTGCCCAGCCCAGCCCTTTGTGGAGCCAGGCCATCGCCATCCCGTTCTGGCCGCGCTGCATCCGCAGTTCGCCGGCGAGCTGCGCGTAACCGGCGGCGAGCCGCCGGAACGCCCGCAGGGACGGTCCCGCGAGCGCCTCCATGCGCCGCACGATCGCGTGGAGCGCCTGCTCGACCACCGTGATCGTCTCCGGTGACGCCCGCTCGGCGTCGGCGCGCCGGCAGGCCGCCAGAAGCCCGGAGAGCACGTGGACGGTGTCGGAACCGGTGTCCGCCGGGAGGCCGGAGGCGCAGAACGCGAGATACGCCGGGAGCGCGTCGGCCGGCGCGGGCACCGTACAGCCCTCGTCGTCGTGCAGAGGGCACTCGAGGCCGTGGCTGGGCAGGCGGTACGGCCAGCCGAGCACGTCCGGGAAGAGCGGACCGGCGGCTCCGGCGTCCCCGCCGTCCCCGGGCAGCGGGCCGGGCCGGGCCCCGCCGGCGGCCCGGGGCGCGGTGTCCGCGTCCTCGCGCCGGGAGGCCGTGTAGACCGCCAGCAGCTCCCCGCCGGCTCCGAGGACCTCGTCGAGGTGGCGCGCCAGCCGCGGCGACGGCTCGCGCCTGCCGCCCTCCAGCTTGCTGATGGCGCTGTGGTCGTAACCGACCCTGGTTCCGACCTGCGCCTGGGTGAGGCCGGCCCGCTGCCGCCAGCGGCGGAGCTGGCGACCGAACTCGGCCCACGGTGCCGGCGCTCCAGGTGCGTTCGCCCGAGTGCCGACGACGTCCACCAGACCTCCCGCGCGCACGGAGCACACTGAGCGGTGCGATATTTCACCACTCGGTCACCGAGGTGCCGGGATCGTAACATCCGTCATCCGCCACTGGTATACGCCTTCTGCGCAGACCGGTCATCCCGCTTTGAGGGAACGTGATCCTCTTTCGGGAAGTGCGCACCGTACGGCGCCGGCAACGGCGCACCTCCCGGCGGAGGACCGGAAACCGCTCCGGAGGGCGCTCTTCGCCTGAGGGGCCCGCGGACTCCGGCAGGAGTAACGTGGCCGACGGCCGGAGGGGATCGGAGGGCCATGGAACGCGAGAAGGTCACTTTCCGCGGCGCCCAGGAGACCATGCTCGCCACGCTGTACGGCAGGGCGCTCGACAGCCGCTCGCCGCGGCCGATCCTGCACGACACCGAGGCGGAGGGGTGGCTCGGCGAGGTGCCCGCCGACCGCCCGGCCGTGGCCGTCTTCGAGGGCCTGACGATGTACCTGCGCAAGCAGGACGGCAGGCGGTTGATCGAGCGGATCACCGGACGCTTCCCCGGCGGGCAGCTGCTCTTCGACTGCTACGGCACGCTGGGCGTCCGGATGCAGAAGCTGGTGCCCGCGGTGCGCAACGCGGGCGCGGTCCTGCACTGGGGCATCGACGACCCGCACGAGATCGAGGGCTGGCACGAGGGCCTGGAGTGCCTCGACGCGCTGCGCAGCGTCGACATGCCGGGCCTGGACGAGCTGCCCCTCTCCGGCAGGCTGGGCATGAAGGTGCTGGCGCGCATCCCCGGCCTGCGCGACGTGGGGCGGATCATGCGCTACCGGTTCTGAGGCCGTTCGCCTCTCCCGCCGTCAGCGGTTCGCCCGGCGGTTCAGCTGACGAGCATCCACCGCACGGCTCCGGCGAGCCGTCCCGTCCCCTGCTCGGCGGGGGACGGGACGGATCATCCGGCTGCCGCACCCGCCGCCGGGGTCAGGAGTACGGCGCTCAGGAAGGCCGCGCCGAGGAAGGCGGCGGCGACCAGCAGCGCGGCCGGGTAGCCCACGGGGATCGCGAGGGCGCAGAGGCCCACGCCCAGCGCGCCGCCGAGCATGCGCAGCGACTGGAACAGGGTCATGGCCCGGCCCATCACCTCCGGGGCGACGTCGTCGAACGCGGAGATCTGGACCGCCGTCACCGCGTGCCCGAGCACCAACCCCACCGAGAACATGATCGCTCTCAGCGTCCAGGGGCCGGGGGTGGTCAGGGCCAGCGCCGCGAACAGCGCCGCGCCGCCGAGCAGGCCGAGCGCCGTCACCCGCCGTTCGCCCCACCGGGCGCAGACCCGGTCGACGGCGAATCCGGCGGCCATCAGCCCCAGCGCCTCGGGGAAGAGCACCAGCCCGGCGTCCGAGGCCGAGGCGCCCAGCGCGTCCTGGTACATCAGCGGGAAGACGAAGAGCATGCCCATCAGGCCCGCCGCCGCCAGGGACGCCGCAGCCGTGCCGCGCAGGAAGCCGCGGTCCCTGAGCACCCACAGGGCCAGCAGGCCGCGCAGGTCGAACCGGCCCGCCGTACCGGCTCCGGGGGAGGGGACGCGGACGGCCGCGAGTCCCAGGAGCACCGCGGCCACGCCGAGGGGCACGTTGAGCAGGAACGCCCACCGCCAGGAGAGGTGGTCGGTCAGCAGCCCGCCGAGGACCGGGCCCAGCGCGGGCGCCAGCGCCGTCGGCACGACGATGTAGCGCGAGAGCCGCATGCGCTCCTCGGGGGCGTACGCGGTGAACAGCATCGTCATGCCGGCCGGGGTCAGCACCCCGCCGCCGACGCCCTGCAGCACCCGGAAGCCCACCAGGGAGTCCAGGTTCCAGGCCAGCCCGCACAGCGCCGACGCCGCGGTGAACAGCGCCAGCGCGGCGAGGAACACCCGTGCCGCGCCGTACCGGTCGCAGAGCCACCCGGCGACCGGCATGGACACCGCAAGGCTGGCCAGGAAGGAGCCCTCCACCAGGTTCGCCGCGGCCGGGCCCACGCCGAGGTCGGCGGCGATGGAGAACAGCGCCGGGTTGACGATCGTCGCGTCCAGGCCGTTCATGCACATGGCCGTCACGTAGACGGCCGGTACGGCCCACCGCGCGGCCCGGCCCGCCCCCGCCGGGGAAGCGGCCGTCGCCACGGCGTCGCCCGCCGGGCGGTCGTTCGGAGAACCGGGCTCGTTCAACGGGTCAGGCTCCGGGGACGCAGGTCGGTCCAGTGCGCGGCGACGTAGGCCAGGCAGGCGGCGCGCGCCTCGGGGCCGAAGCGGACCGCCCAGCCGTCGGGGACGGCGGCGAACGACGGCCAGATGGAGTGCTGCTCCTCGTCGTTGGCCAGGACGAGGAACTCGCCGTCGGGGTCGTCGAAGGGGTTCATCGGTTGCGCTCCCGGAGTCGGGCCGCGACGATCGCGCCGATCTCGGCGATCGGTCCCGGCCGGGTCATGTCCTTGTGGCTGCAGGCCACGTCGTGGGCGTCGATCATGCCGCTGACGTGGGGCCGCCAGGTGTTCGGGGTGAGGGTGTCGTCGATGGTGTCGACGGTGGCGCGGAAGAACAGCACGTCGCCGTCGAACACCCGGGTGTCGAGCTCCCGCACCAGGCGGTTGGTGTTCAGGTAGAGGTCCCGCAGCGAGCGGAGCGTCTCCACCGGCAGGCCCGCCAGCGGGCTGCCCTCCCGGCGCAGCACCTCGATCGCGCCCTCCAGCGTGGACGCGGCGTCCGGCGCGAAGCCGCCCATGGTGAGCAGCGCCTCCAGGGCCTCGGCCTCGTCGGAGGGCGGCAGGTCCCGCATGCCCTCGGCGGGGTAGGCGTCCAGGATCGCCAGCGGTGCGACGCCCTGTCCGGCCAGCCGGAGCTGCACGGCCATCTCCTGCGCGATGATGCCGCCGGTGGACCAGCCCAGCAGGTGGTACGGCCCCTCGGGCTGGACCTTGCGGATCTGCGCCACGTAGTCGGCCGCGAGCTCCCGCAGCGAGGAGGGCAGCGGGTCGTGGCGGGCCTGCAGGCCGTAGATCGGCCGGTCCGGCAGGTGCCGGATCAGGCCGCTGTAGCACCAGCTCAGCCCGCCCGCCGGGTGCACGCAGAACAGCGGCGGGGCCGAGCCCGTCTCGCGCAGCGGCAGCAGCACCGCCAGCGGGTCGACGCCGGTGCCGCCGTCCTCGCCCTGGACGAGGGCGGCCAGCCCGGCCGGGGTGGGCGCCTCGAAGAGCGCGCCGATGGTGACCTCGGCACCGAGGACCTCCCGGATCCGGGAGACCAGCCGTACGGCGAGCAGCGAGTGCCCGCCCAGCTCGAAGAAGCCGTCGTCGGCGCCCGCCCGGGGCAGGTCGAGCACCTCGGCGAAGAGCCCGCAGAGCGTCTCCTCCAGAGGGGTGGCCGGAGGCCGTCCCTCTGCGGCGGGCGCGGCGGGCGCGGGCAGCGCCCTGCGGTCGAGCTTGCCGTTGACGGTGAGCGGCAGCGCGGGGATCTCCACGACCGCCGAGGGCACCATGTAGTCCGGCAGCGCCTGCGCCGCGAACCTGCGCAGCTCGGCGGCGTCCAGCACCGCGGCCGGCACGGCGCCCGCTCCGCGGGTGTCCGCTCCCTGAGCGGCCGTCTCCTGCACGGTGCCGTCCGCACCGGACGCCGTGGTGGCGGGCGCGGCGGTGGCGGGCGCGGCGGCCGGTACGGCGTAGGCGACCAGGCGCCGGTCGCCCGGCCTGTCCTCGCGGACGATCACCGCGGCCTGCCCGACCGCGGGGTGGCGCAGCAGCGCCGCCTCGATCTCGCCGGGCTCGATCCGGAAGCCGCGCACCTTGACCTGCTGGTCGGCGCGGCCGACGTAGTCGAGGGTGCCGCCCGGCCGCCAGCGGGCCAGGTCGCCCGAGCGGTACATGCGCGAGCCGGGCGGGCCGTACGGGTCGGCGACGAACCGCTCGGCGGTCAGCTCCGGCCGGCCGAGGTAGCCGCGGGCCAGGCCGGCGCCGGCCACGTACATCTCGCCCACGACCCCCGGCGGCACCGGCTGCAGGGTGCCGTCCAGCAGGTAGACCCGCAGGTCGGGAATGCCGCGGCCGATGAGGCTGCCCTCCCGGTGGCCCGGGGAGAGCGGCATGTGCGTGACGTGCACGGTCGTCTCGGTGATGCCGTACATGTTGACCAGCAGCGGGCCGCCGCCCGCCGGGCCGGGCTCGTGGCCGGGTCCGGCGGGGCCGGGCCTGCGGGCGTACCAGTCCGACAGCCGGGCCAGCTCCAGCGCCTCCCCGCCGAACACCACGTACCGCAGCGCCAGCTCGCGCCCGTCGTCGGCGGCGACCAGCTGGTAGAACGCCGACGGGGTCTGGTTCAGCACCGTGACCCGCTCGCGCTCCAGCAGGGCGAGGAAGTCCTCGGGGGACCTGCTCACCTCGTAGGGGACCACGACCAGACGCCCGCCGTACAGCAGCGCGCCCCACAGCTCCCACACCGAGAAGTCGAAGGCGTAGGAGTGGAAGAGCGTCCACACGTCGCCGGGGCCGAAGCCGAACCAGTGGTCGGTGGCCGACAGCAGCCGGACCACGTTGTGGTGCGTGACGAGCACGCCCTTGGGCCGGCCGGTCGAGCCGGAGGTGTAGATCACGTACGCGGCGTTGCCCGGCGCCGGGGACCGCTCGGGGTCGTGGTCGAGCCAGTCGTCCAGGTCCTCCAGCCAGCCGGGGTCGACCACGCAGACCGGTGCGGCGTCGGAGATCATGTAGTCGAGCCGGTCGGCCGGGTAGGTCGGGTCCAGCGGCAGGTAGGCGGCTCCCGTCTTGACCACCGCGAGCAGCGCGGCCACCAGGTCCGCCGAGCGGGGCAGCGCGAGCGCCACGATGCGCTCCGGCCCCGCGCCGTGCGCGGCGAGCTTGTGCGCCAGCCGGTTGGCCCGCGCGTTCAGCTCGGCGTAGGTGAGTTCCCGGTCGGCGGCGGTGACGGCCACGGCGTCCGGCGTGCGGCGGGCCTGCGCCTCGAACAGCTCGGGCAGGGTGGCGCCGGGCGTGCTGACCAGGTCGCCGTTCCAGTCCTCGATCAGCGTCCGCCGCTCGGCCGCGCTGAGGATGTCGAGCCCGCTGACGGGCCGGTCCGGGTCGGCGACGGCCGCCTGCAGCAGGCGGACCAGCCGGTCGGCGATGGAGCGGGCCGTCCCGTCGTCGAACAGGTCGGCGCTGTACTCCAGGAAGCCGGAGCCGGACCGGTCGAGGTTGAGGGTCAGGTCGAACTTGGCGGTGCCGGTGTGCACCACCTCCACGCCCGGAGCCGGGGCGTCCTGGTGCACCAGCATCACCTGGAACAGCGGGTGCCGGTTGCGGGCCCGGGGCGGGTTGAGGACCTCGACCAGCCGGTCGAACGGCGTCTCGGCGTGGTCGAAGGCGGCCAGGTCGGCCTCCTTCACCCGCCGGAGCAGCTCGGTGAAGGCCGGGTCGCCGGAGGTGTCGGTGCGCAGCACGAGCGTGTTGACGAAGAAGCCGACGGCGTCGTCCAGCGCGCTGTCGCTCCGGCCCGCCACGGGCGTGCCGATCGGGATGTCCGTGCCCGCGCCGAGCCGGGTGAGCAGGGCCGCCAGGGCGGCGTGCAGCACCATGAAGACGCTGGCGCGGTTCGCCCGGGCGAGCGCCTCGATCCCGGCGGTCAGGCCGGGGTCGAACCGGACGGGGACCGTACCGCCCGCGCCGCTCGACACCGCGGGGCGGGGCCGGTCGGCGGGCAGTTCCAGGCGGTCGGGCAGGCCCGCGAGGGTCTCGGTCCAGTGGGACAGGTCGGTGTCGGGCAGCTCGCGCTGCCAGAGCGCGTAGTCGGCGTACTGCACCGGCAGCGGTTGGAACGCGGGCGCCCGGTGCGCCCTGCGGGCCTCGTAGGCGGTCAGCAGGTCGCGGACCAGCGGCTCCGTCGACCAGCCGTCGCCGGCGATGTGGTGCAGGACCAGCACCAGCACGTGCTCCGCGCCGTCCCCGTCACCGCTCCCGTCACCGCTCCCGCCGCCGGTCCCGCTCCGGCCGCCGGTCCCGTCCCCGTCGCGGCCCCGGAGCAGGTGGGCCCGGAACGGGGTCTCGGCCGCCAGGTCGAACCCGCGGCGCGCGACGGTCCGGACGGCCTCGGCCAGGTGCTCGCCGGGCTGCCAGACGGGCAGCGGCACCGGTCCGGGTTCCAGGATCCGCTGGCAGGGCACGCCGTCGCGCTCGGGGAAGACCGTGCGCAGCACCTCGTGGCGGGCCACCAGGTCGCCGAGCGCGGCCTCCAGCGCGGTACGGTCCACCGGGCCGGGCAGGTGCAGCGCGATGGGGATGTTGTAGGTCGGGTTCGGCCCCTCGATCCGGTACAGGAACCAGAGCCTGGCCTGCGCGGACGAGAGCGGGACCGGATCGGGCCGGCGCCGGGGCCGCAGCGGCGGCCGGGCGGTGTGGCCGGAGGGCAGCCGGGTGACGAGCCCGGCGGCCGTGGGGACCTCGAAGATCGTCGCGATCGGCATCCGGACGCCGAAGGTCTCCCTGATCCGTACGGCCAGCCGCGCGGCGAGCAGCGAGTGGCCGCCGAGCTCGAAGAAGCCGTCCTCGACTCCGGCCCCGGGCACGCCCAGGACCTCGCGGAAGAGCTCGCGCATGGCGTGCTCGGAGGCGTTCTCCGGTTCCCGGCTCCGCCGCGTCGCGGCGTCGACCTCGGGCAGGGCCGCCCGGTCCAGCTTCCCGCTGGGGGTGCGGGGCAGCGCGTCCAGCCAGGCGACGGCCGAGGGCACCATCCCGGCCGGGAGCCGGGACGCGGCGAACTCGCGCAGCTCGGCGGTGTCCTGGCCGGTGTCCTGGCCGGCGGGCTGGCCGGCGGGCTGGCCGGCGGGCACCGCGTAGGCGACCAGCCTGCCGCCGCGGACGGCCACGGCGGCGGCGGAGACGCCGGGGTGCTCCTCCAGCACGGCCTCGATCTCGCCGGGCTCGATCCGGACGCCGCGCACCTTGACCTGGTCGTCGGTGCGGCCGAGGAGTTCGAGCCGCCCGTCGGCGGTCCAGCGGGCCCGGTCGCCGGTCCGGTACAGGCGCGAGCCGCCCGGCCCGGCCACGAACCGCTCGGCGGTCAGCTCCGGGCGGCGGAGGTAGCCGCGCGCCAGGCCGTCCCCGGACAGGTACAGCTCGCCCGCGACCCCGGGCGGGGCCGGTTGCAGGGCGTGGTCGAGCACGTGGGCGCGGGTCCCGAGGGTGGGGCCCTCGGTGCCGTCGCCGAGCCGGGTGTAGGCGTCGACGGTCGCCTCGGTGGGGCCGTAGTGGTCGACCGCGAGCGCGCCGCTCTCCCGCAGGCGCCGCCAGAGCGGTTCGGGCACGGCCTCGCCGCCGACCACGACGATCCGCGGCGGCGCCGCCAGCAGGGCGGGCATCTCCTTCAGGTGGGACGGGGTCAGGTCGAGGTAGTCGATCTCGCGCTCGCGGACGCAGGCGGTCAGCGCCTCGGGGTCCCGGTAGGTGTCGTCGTCCAGCAGGTGCAGCTCGTGCCCGCCGACCATCCACAGGACGGGGTCGAGGGAGGCGTCGAACGAGAACGACGCGGTGTGCGCCACCCGCAGCCGCTCACCGGCCCGCTCGCCGGAGGGGAACAGCCGCTCGCGGTGGCTGGCGAGCAGGGCCGCCAGGCCCCGGTGGGTCGCGACCACGCCCTTGGGGCGTCCGGTCGACCCCGACGTGTAGATCACGTACGCGGCGTCGTCGGGGCGGGGGAGGGGGAGAGCGGCGCCGGGCGGGGAGTCCGCGGGTTCCGCGGCCAGCCACTCCGGGGTGACCACGATCGACGGCCGCGCGTCGGCGAGCATGAACTCCCGCCGGTCGGCCGGGTAGGCCGGGTCGACCGGGAGGAACGCGGCGCCGCTCTTCAGCACGGCGAGCAGCGCCACCACCAGGTCGGCCGAGCGGGGCAGCTCCAGCGCCACGATCCGCTCCGGCCCGGCCCCTTCCCGGACCAGCCGCCGGGCCAGCCGGTCGGCCCGGTCGCCCAGCTCGCCGAAGGTCAGCTCCTCGCCCGGGCAGACGAGCGCCCGCTCGCCGGGCGTCAGCCGTACCCGCTCGTCGAAGACCTCGACGACGGTGGGCTGCGCGGCGGCCGCGGCAGGGGGTGCGGCGGTCACGGCGGAGGACGGCGCGGACGCGGAGGTCGCGGCAGGGGGCGCGGTGACGGGCGGGGCGGCGGGGAGGAGCGCGGCGGCGGGCAGGGCCGCCCCGTCCTCCCCGGTGAGCAGGGACAGGCGGCCGACCGGGGTGCCGGGCGGGACGTCGGCCAGGGCCGACAGGAGCCGGGCCAGCCGCCGGGCGTGGACGGCGAGGTCCCGCTCCGAGTAGAGGGCGGCGTTGCCGTCGAGTTCGAGCGTGAGGCGGTCGCCGTCGAGCAGGAGCGCCACGGCCAGGTCGTCGACGGGTCCGGCGGCGAGGTTGCGCACGGTGGCGGGGAACGGGCCGAACTTCACGTCGGACGCGAACGGCTTGATGTTGAGCAGCGGGCCGAACAGCGCCCGCGCGGAACCGGACAGGCCGAGGTCGCGGCGGAGCTCCTCGATCCGGTACCGGGAGTGGCGGCGGGCCTCGGCCATCCGCCGGGCCGTCTGGCGGACCAGGTCGCCGAGGGGGACGCCGGGGCGCACGTCGAGCCGGAGCGGGAGCACGTTGACGGTCAGGCACGGCACCCGCAGGGCGGCGCCGGACCGGTTCATCAGCGGCAGGCCGACCAGCACGTCGGTGCTCCCGGTGAGCCGCCCGAGGTAGACGGCGACCCCGGCGGCGGCCACCTCGGCCCAGGTCGTCCGGGTCTCGCGGGCGAGCGCCTCCCAGTGCCCGGTGGCGGGCAGCTCCTCGCGGTGCCGTACGACCTCGCGCGCCGAGAGCGCGGGCGCGCCCGCCAGGCCCGCGGGCTCGGGGGCGCCGTCCAGCAGGCCGAGCCAGTAGGCCCGGTCCCTGGCGTGGCGCTCGGAGCCGAGGTAGGCGGCCTCCTCCTCCAGCACGGGCGCCAGCCCGCCGAACGGACTCGGGCCGCTCGGCAGGCCGCCGTCCAGCGCGCTGTAGATCTCCGCGACCCGGGCGACCAGCATCGACATCGCGTAGGCGTCGATCAGCAGGTGGTGCACGCGCAGGTACCAGGTGAACCGGTCGTCGGCCAGGCGCAGCAGGGCGTGGCGGGACAGGGAGCCGTCGGCGCCGCCGTCCACCGGGTCCACCGGCGTGCGCACGTCGGCGCGCATCCACGCCTCGGCGGCGGCGTCCGGGTCGGCCTCGCCGCGCAGGTCGAGGACGGTGATGGAGTCGCGCAGCGAGTCGCACTCCGGCAGGTACTGGGCGGGTTCCTCGGTGAAGCGCAGGCGCAGCGGCTCGGCCTCGGCCAGGCCGCGCCGGAGCGCCCGCTCGAACAGCGCCGGGTCGAGCGCACCGTGGACGTCGACCCGGTCGGCGGTGTTGTAGACGGGGTTGCCGGGATCCAGCCGCTGGGCGAACCAGATGCCCGCCTGCGCCCCGGTGAGGGGGAAGGTCTCGGAACCGGGCCCGACGGCACCCGGCCCCACGGCATCCGGCCTGGCGGTGTCCGACCCGGCTGTGCTCGGCCTGGCGGTGCCCGGCCCGGCGGGACTCGACTCGGAAGCGCTCAACTCAGCAGCTCCGCCCAGGCCGCGACGGTGGGCTTCTCCGCCAGGTCGGCGAAGGTCAGCTCGACGCCCTCGCGGCGCCACCGCTCGATCAGGGTCATCACCCGGATGGAGTCCAGCCCGGCGTCCATCAGGTTCTCGTCGAACTCCAGCTCCTCGGGGTCCACGTAGAGCAGTTCGGCGATCTCGGCGCGGAGCCGTACGGCGGTCTCAGACACCGGCCACCTCCCGGGTGAGGGCGCGGCTGAGCTGCCGGGTGGTGACGGTGACGGCGCAGCGCTGGGCGGCGTAGTCGAGGGCCATCCGGTGGTGCTCGGCGGAGAAGTCGGCGACCGCGTCGGCGACCACGAACGGCTGCACGTCCCGCATGAACGCCTCGCAGGCGGTCATCAGCACGCCGATGTGCGCGTAGATCCCGCAGACGATCAGCTGGTCGCGGCCGAGGGAGCCCATCAGCTCGGCCAGGCCGGTCCGCTGGTAGGCGCTGTAGCGCCACTTGGTGAGCAGCACGTCGCCCTCGCGCGGCGCCAGCTCGTCGACGATCCGGGCGTCGTGCGGGTCCGGGCCGATGCCGTCGCCCCAGAAGTCGAGGAGCAGGCCGCGCTGCTCGGCGCTCTGCCCGCCGGGCTGCGCCGAGTAGACGACGGGCACGCCCAGCGCCGCGCAGTGCTCGCGCAGCGCCAGGACGTTGGACATCAGCTCGACCAGCGGCGACTGCCCGGGGGTGAAGGCCCGCACGAAGTGGTTCTGCATGTCGTGGACGAGCAGGACGGCACGGCGGGCGTCGGGGCGCCACTCGACCCGGTTGGCGGGCAGGTCGTCCGGCATCGGGTACGGCTGGATCTGGGGGATCGCCATGGTCTGTCAGGTCCTTTCGCGGAGGTGGCGCTTGCTGACCTTGCCGACCGCGGTCTGCGGGAAGGCGTCGACGAACTCGAACCGGTCGGGGATCTTGAAGGCGGCGATGCCGCGGTCCCGCAGGAAGGCCCGGAGCTCGGCCTTCTTCGGCGCCTCGCCGCGGCAGATCAGGTAGGCGCAGGTGCGCTCGCCCAGGTAGGGATCGGGGACGGCGACCACGCTGGCGTCGCGGACCGCGGGGTGGGCCAGGAGGTGGTTCTCGACCTCCTCGGCGGCGATCTTCTCGCCGCCCCGGTTGATCTGGTCCTTGGCCCGGCCCTCGACGACGAGGTAACCGCCCTCGGTGCGCCGGACGATGTCACCGGTCCGGTAGAAGCCGTCTTCGGTGAACGCCGTCCTGTTGTGCTCCTCGGCGCGCCAGTAGCCGCGGATCGTGTACGGCCCGCGGGTCAGCAGGTGGCCGTGGTCGCTCTCGTTCCCGTCGTCATCCAGGATGAGGATCTCGTCGTCCGGCGAGATGGGCCGGCCCTGGGTGGAGACGATCACGTCCTCGGGGTCGTCGAGCCGGGTGTAGTTGACCAGCCCCTCGGCCATGCCGAAGACCTGCTGCAGCGTGCAGCCCAGCTCGGGGCCGACCCGCTTGGCCGCCTCCTCGCTGAACTTGGCCCCGCCGACCTGGAGCACCTCCAGGCTCGACAGGTCGTGCCCGCCGGACGCGGCGGCGTCCATCCAGACCAGCGCGAGCGGGGGGACCAGCGCGGCGATGGTGACCCGCTCCCGCTCGATCAGCGGGAAGCAGGTGCCGGGGCTGGGGTCGGGCGCCAGCACGCTGGCCGCTCCGGCGCTGAGCGCGCCGAAGACGCCGGGGGAGCTCATCGGGAAGTTGTGCGCGGCCGGCAGCGCGCACAGATAGACGCTGTCGGGGGTCAGCTCGCAGATCTCGGCGCTGGCCCGGAAGCTGTAGATGTAGTCGTCGTGGGTCCGCGGGATCAGCTTGGGCAGGCCGGTGCTGCCGCCGGACAGCTGCAGGAAGGCGAGGTCGCCGGGGCCGGGGCCGGGCAGCTCCACCGGGTCGGCCTCCGACAGGCCGGCCAGGTCGGCCAGGGTGAACGCGCGGGTGCCCGGGGCGTACGCCTTGTGCTCCTCGTCCGGGCAGACGTAGGCGGCGGCCTCGGTGAACTCGCAGAAGTAGGAGATCTCCGCGGAGCGGTGCGCGGGCAGCGCGAAGACCGGGAGCGCG
Organism: Planomonospora antibiotica; assembly: GCF_014647955.1. Lineage (NCBI taxonomy): Bacteria > Bacillati > Actinomycetota > Actinomycetes > Streptosporangiales > Streptosporangiaceae > Planomonospora > Planomonospora antibiotica. The sequence continues at coordinate 27,532 of NZ_BMQE01000030.1, forward strand.
CCGATCCGGAAGAGCGCGAAGCAGACCTGGTGGAACTCGGGCACGTTCGGCAGCTGCAGGACGACCCGGTCGCCGTGCCGGATCCCGGCGGCGTGCAGCCCGGCGGCGAGCCGGTCGGCCCGCTCGTCCAGGTCCCGGAAACTCCACCGGGCGGCCGGGGAGCCCGGGGAACCGGGGGAGATCAGCGCGGGGCGGGGGCCGTACCGGGCGGCGAGGTCGCGCAGCAGGCCGCCGAAGGTCTCGCCCCGCCAGTATCCGGCGGCTCGGTAGCGGGCGGCGACGTCGTCAGGCCAGTGCATCGGTGTTCACTCCCAGGGCTCGCAGCATGGTCCGGAACTTGGCGGAGGTCTCGGCGAGCTCCCCCTCGGGGTCGGAGCCGGAGACGATCCCGGCGCCCGCGAAGAGCCGCAGGGTCCGCTCCGCCACCTCGGCGCAGCGGAGGGTCACCGCCCACTCGCCGTCGCCGGCCGCGTCGGTCCAGCCGACCAGGCCGGTGTAGGCGCCGCGGTCGAACGGCTCCAGCTCCTCGATCACCCGCCGGGCTTCGGCGCGGGGCGTCCCGCACACGGCCGGGGTGGGGTGCAGGGCGGCGGCGAGCGCGAGGACGGGGGTGCCGGGGTCGCGCAGCACGCCGGTGACGCGCGTGGACAGGTGCCACATCGTCTCGGTGGAGGTCAGCTCGGGGGTGTACGGCACCTGCAGGCGGGCGCAGTACGGCTGGAGCGCGTCGGCGACCGCCTCCACGACCAGGCGGTGCTCGTACAGGTCCTTGGCGGAGGCGGTCAGGGCCTCGGCGCGGCGGCGGTCCTCGGCGGGGTCGGCGCTGCGGGCCGCGGAGCCGGCGAGGGGGTTGGAGAGCACGGTCCGGCCCCGGCGCGAGACGAGCAGCTCGGGGCTGGCGCCGATGAGGGTGCGGCCGCCGGGCAGCGGCGCGGCGAAGGACAGGTCCCGTCCGGCCAGGGGGCGCAGCAGGTCGCGCAGGCCGACGGGCTCGTCGCAGTCGAGTTCGAGGGTTCGGGCGAGGACCACCTTGCGCAGGCCGTCCGGGTCGTCGTCCGCCGCGCTCCGGAGGATCTCCACCGCCCGCCGCACGGCCTTGCGGTAGTCCTCCGGGGCCGGGACCGGCCGGACCCGCCAGCCGTCGCGCGGGGCCGCCGCGACCGGCTCCAGCGGACCCGACCAGGTCGCGGCGGCGGGGACGACCAGGTGCGCCGCGCCGTCGAACCCGATCGCCCCGGCCGCCAGTCCGCTCGCGGCCCTGCCCGCCGCCTCGGCGGCGGTTCCGTCGGCGGTTCCGCTCGCCGCGCTGCTCGCCGTACCGTCCGCGCCGAGCACGGCCGCCACCCGGTCGGGCAGGGAGCCGAGCCCACCGCCGACGACGGTGCGCACGCCGCGGGTGAGCAGCGTGCCGCCCGGCGAGGAGAAGAGCACCGACTCGCCGGGTGCGTATCCCGCCAGCGGATCCGCGGCGGTTGTCAGCGAATGCATCGAAGTCCAATCTGGTCGGGCGCGGAGGCCGCGCCGCCGTCGGCGGAGGGGGCCTGTCCGGTCGGGCGCGGAGGCCGCGCCGCAGCCGGAGAGGGGTGCTGTCCGGTCATGTGCGGAGGGTCGCGCCGCCGTCGACGAGGAGGTCGTGCATGGTGATGTGCCTGGACCGGTCGGAGACGAGGAAGAGGACGGCGTCGGCGACGTCGACGGGCTCGGCGACGCGGCCGAGCGGGATGCCGACCCGGAAGGCGGCGGGGTCGCCGTCGAGCACGGCGCTGCGCGCGTCCTCGGGATCGCGGTCCCCGGCCAGCGCGCGCAGCATGGCGGTGTCGGTCGAGCCGGGGGAGACGACGTTGCAGCGGATGCCGTGGCGGGCCAGCTCCAGGCCGAGGCAGCGGGTGAACATGGCCGCGGCGGCCTTGGAGGCGGCGTAGGCGGCCATGCCGACCCGCGGCACCGAGGCGGCGTTGGAGCCGACGGTGACGATCGCGCCGCGCCGCCGGGGGGTCATCCGGGCGGCGACCGCGCGGGAGGCGTGGAAGACGCCGTCGGCGTTGACCGCGAAGGTCCGCCGCCACCGCTCGTCGTCGGTCTCCGCGGCCCGGCCGGGCAGGAGCACGCCCGCGACGTTGACCAGGATGTCGATCGGGCCCAGATCCCGCTCGACGGCCGCGACCGTCTCCTCGACCGCGCGCGGATCGCGCACGTCCAGCCGGTACGGCGTCGCGCCCTTGAGTTCCTCCGCGGCGGCGGCGTCCGGAACGCCCGCGGACTCCGCCGGCGCGGCGTCCAGGTCGGCCGCGGCGACCCGCGCCCCCGCCCCGGCCAGCGCGGCGCAGACCGCCCTTCCGATGCCTCCGGCCGCCCCGGTCACCAGGGCGACCCGGCCTCCGATCCCGTCCACTCCACGACCTTCCGATTAGGTTAGGCATGCCTTATTAAGGAAAGCCTTGCCTAATTTGATACTTCTGTGGTGATCTGTCAAGTCGTGTCGGAGACTTCTGGTGCCGTGTGATGTCAGGGTGACGTGACGTGGTGCATTCACGATGGACGCTGGAGTGCTCCGTTCCGCAGTCCCAGGAGGCAGATCATGAGCACGTCCGCTCTCTACCGCGCACACACGAAGCATTCCGGCTGATGGATCGGCCGGTGTGGTTGCTCGACGTCGACGGTGTGATCAACGTCGCCCGGCCCGGTTGGGGCGACGCCCCGCGCAGCGGCACCGCTTACTCCGGTGGCGGCGCCTACCGCATGCGCTGGGCGCCGGCTCTGATCGACCGCATCCGCGCACTGCATCGGGCGGGCGGCGTCGAGATCCGCTGGTGTAGCTCCCGGTCGGTGAAGCGCACCCGTGGCGTCAGTCTTCGGACTCCACCTGCTGATTCCGATCATGTTCGAAGCGGGCGACCAAAGAGGCGCTGAACCGTTTCGCCCCCGCCGCCGCCAGGTAATGCATGACATCCAGCGGTGTCAGCTTCGGGCCGGATCGTCCGGTCGCGGCCGACTGCTCGCGGATCACCCGGTCGATCGTCCCGGGTTCCCGGTCCAGCAGGTCCAGGAGGAAGTCGTCGGGATGCTGGACCTCGATGCCGTGGAGATCACAGGACTCGTCGGGAAAGTCCCGGAGGTTACCGAAGGTCCGCAGAAGGCCTCGGCCTTCAGGCCGGGGATGAATGCGGTCCCCGTCAGGGGATGGTCCGCCGCCAGGCGGGACATCCCGGAGCGTGAAACGCGGACCTGCATGCGTCAGGCCGGGCGGCGCTGCTGCTCGATGTAGGCCTTGACGACGGTCAGTGGAGCTCCGCCGCAGGAGGCAGCGAAGTAGCTGGGCGACCAGAAGTGGCCATGCATGATGGCGTGGTCGATCCGGCCGGTGAACTCCTTGCGCAGGTAATGCGAGGAGACGCCCTTCAGCGAGTTGACCAGTTTGCTGATGGCGACCTTGGGCGGGTAATGGACCAGTAGGTGGACGTGGTCGTCTTCGCCGTTGAACTCACGTAGCTCGGCCTCGAAGCCGTCACATACCTCGATCATGATCTCTTCGCAGCGGCGCAGCATCACGTCATCGAAGACGTTCCTGCGATATTTGGTCACGAAGACCAGATGGACATGCAGCGCGGAAACCACATGTCTACCACGTCGGTATTCGGCCTCCTGAGTCATAGACCGGATGTTAGTGTGTTCGAGTCCGCGAGTGGCAGACGGGCCATCGGCAGGGCAGGGGAGGTGTTTCGCATGCTGACCGGACGCAAGTACCGGCTGGAACTCGACTTCGGGCAGAAACTGCTGGCCGAGCGGATCGCCGCCGCCTGCCGGGCGGTGTGGAACACCGCCCTGGAGCAGCGCCGCGCCTACCGCCGCCGAGGCGCGTTCATCGGCTACGCCGAGCAGTGCCGGCAGCTCGCCGACGCCAAAAAGGACTTCCCCTGGCTGGCCGAGGCGCCCGCGCAGGCGCTGCAGCAGACGCTCAAGGACCTGGATCAGGCATGCCGGCGGCACGGCACCTGGACGGTCCGCTGGAAGACCCGGACCCGCTGGCGGCCGTCGTTCCGGTTCCCCACCCCCAAGCACATCCCGGTCCAGACGATCAACCGCCGGTGGGCGCAGGTGTTCCTGCCAAAGATCGGCTGGGTGCGGTTTCGGCTGTCGCGGCCCCTGGGCGGGACCGTGAAGTCGGCGACCGTCTCGCGTGACGGCGCGCACTGGTTCATCGCGTTCCTCGTCGAGGACGGGCAGTGCACCCCGCAGGTCCATGCCCGCCCCGAGACGGCGGTCGGGGTGGACCGGGGCGTGATCACCGCCGCCGTCACCTCCGACGGGGAGTTCTTCGACCGCCGCCACGCCACCGCCACCGGCGTGTCCTGCCCCGAGCCGCCGAAGGAGGGCAAAGCCGAGCGGGCGGCCGAGCAGGGCTACCTGACGCCCGGCGAGACCGAACGGTACCTGCGGTTGCAGCGGCGTCTGGCCCGCGCGACGAAGGGCTCGGGTCGGCGCAGGCGGGTGGTGCGCGCCCTGGGTGTGATCATGGGGCGGGTCCGGCGGCGGCGGGCGGATTTCACCGCCCAGGCCGCGCACCGGCTGACCCGCGACTACGCGCACGTCGTCTTCGAGGATCTGAGGGTGCGGGGGATGACCGCGTCGGCATCCGGCACGGCCGAGGCGCCGGGCACCCGGGTGGCGCAGAAGTCGGGGCTGAACAAGGCGATCCTGGACAAGGGCTGGTACGGGCTGGAGGTCGCGGTGCGCGCCAAGGCCCGCTACACCGGCAGTCTCGTCAGTACGGTTCCGGCCGCGTACACGTCCCAGACGTGCTCGGTGCCGGCCTGCGGGTGGGTGGATGCGAAGAGCCGCGAGAGCCAAGCGCTCTTCCGCTGCACCGCCTGCGGGCAGGTCGAGCACGCCGATGTGAACGCGGCCAAATGCGTCAAAATCAGAGGACAGGCGGCCGGGCCGGTCGTCTCAGGGCGTGGAGACTGCGGGGGTGCCCGGGTCGGTGAAGCGTCAAGCACCCGTTCCACAGCGCGCGGCGCGCCCCGCGTTGCCGCGTGAGCGGCACGGGAATCCCCGTCCCTTCAGGGCGGGGAGCAGGTCAAAGGTGATGATCAGGTCGGCGTCGGCGTCGGCGTGGACCGCGGCCGCCAGGACGTGCCGGTCCTTGGGATGGTTGGTCATCTCAGCGATCAGCCGCTCGTAGCCGGTCACCATCGCGCTCTCGAAGGCCGCGTTCATGGCATCGACCCTCCTGCTGAGGACTTTCGGATCCACCGAGGGCAGATGCCGTTGTACCTCCGTGAGAATGTGGGGAGACCATCGCGGCTGGAGGAGGTTCTCCTCGGCGAGCCGGAGCAGCAGATCGCACAGAGCGTTGGGGATCAGTACGTTGGCATCCAGGATCGCGATAGTCATGCGCGGCCGTCACCCGGCGTCTGAGGACGGCACACCATAAAAGCCCGTGTCGACGGCATCGGCGGTCATCTCGTCCAGAAGGGCCTTCCTCCGGCGACTGCGCCGTTCCTTGTAGTCGAGAACCTCGTGCAGCGGAATGCGCCGGCTGTTGTTGGGGCGGGTGAAACCGATCTGCCCGTCGTCGAGGAGTTTGATCAGCGTCGGCCGTGAGACACCGAGCAGGTCTGCGGCCTCCCGGGTGGTCAGCTCCCGGTCCACGGGCACGATGGCCACGCCGCGGCCCGCGGACATCAACTCGGCGATCCGTACCAGAGCCGACTCGAGAGAGGGGGGGAGCTCGGTCTCCGATTCTCCTCGGACGAGCCGCAGTCGTGGATTTCCCTGCCGGTGCAGTGTGCGCGTCACTTTCTCAAGGGCGCCGGACTCCTCCGGGTCGGGCATCAGGGCATCAGTTGTGACTGTCATGCCGCACTTCTCCTTCCTGGGGCTCCTCGCCAGGATCGCAGCTCAAGTGCAAAAAGTGCAACCATGGTGTCGTGCTCCTCAGGAGGTGCGGACGGTCGTACGGCGGGCACGACAGGCGATCCGCCGCTCTAGCTCGACGTCCTCACAGCGGCGGAACCGGAGCTTCCGGCTGGTCCGGGAAGAGGAGGCCCCGGCTACGGCCTGCCCTGCCGCCAGGCCGTGACGGCCGCGGAGACCTGCCGGAGCACGAGCTCGGTCTCCCGCAGCGCGTCCTCGACGGGGACCGGCCGGTCCTGCCCGCCGCCGGGGCACGCGATCCGCCGTGCCCGCCGGAGAGGCCGTGCCGCCCGACGTGCCGCCAGGCCAGGGCGCACCGTGCACCGGGCCCGGCGGCCGGGGCGCGCCGCCCGCCGGTTCCCATGGCGGCGGCGCCGGGTCCGGACCGGGCATCGTCAGCGGACCCCGTTCCGCCGGAAGGACTCGAGGACCGCCTCGGTGACCGGGACGAGACCTGCGACGACCTCCTTCTGCGGCATGAGGACGGACTTCGGGTCGTTGATCCCGGTGCCCTCGGGGCGGTCGGAGCCGCCGAAGGAGACCTCGACCACGGTCGGGCCGGAGAGCACGACCGCGTCGGCCACCCCGACGTGCGCGCTGGGGGTCCGGTTCTTCCGGTACTGGTGGAACGCCCGCTCACCCCAGCCCTTGGGCTCGGTCACCTTGTACCAGAAGAGCCCCTGGAACCCGCTCCCCTCCCACTCCTTCGCCTCGGCCCGCCGGTCGATGTAGTGCTGCTTGGCCGCCCAGGAGTCGGGTTTCCCGACGCGGTCGACGAAGGTGGTGAAGGTGACGAAGACGCTGCGCAGCCGGTGCTTCCCCCCGGCGGGGATCTCCCGGTTGTTCCAGCGGCAGGTGACGGCCGTCCGGTCGCCGCTCTGCGTGCGCTCCGACTTGAGCGCCGCGCCCGGGACCAGCGGCGCCGCGGCCGGCGTCACCTCGGCGCAGACCTTCGGGAAGGCGATCTCCACCGGGGTGGGCGTGGGGGCGGGGGTCGGCGAGGACGTCGGCCGGGGGGCCGAGCGGGCGTACGGCCTGCCCTGCCGCCAGGCCGCGACCGCCTCGGAGACCTGCCGCATCAGGAGCTCGGCCTCCCGCAGCGCGTTCTCCTCGGTGACGGACTGCTTGCCCTCGTCGGAGAAGAGCGGGACGTCCTTGGGCTGCTGGTCGGCCTGGTACTCCACCTTGACGGTCACGTCGCCGACCCGGCCGAACCCCGTCCCGAAGGCGTACTTCGTCTTCCCCTTGGACCAGGTGTACTGGACGTGCGCCTCGTCGCCGGCGCCCTGGAGCTTGCGGACGGGGGAGTAGTAGTAGTCCTTCTGGGGATGGTTCTCGGCGTACCGGGCGGACTCGAGGTCCTGGCCGTAGTTGCGCCGGGCGACGGTGTCGGCGGTCTCCGTCCTCTCCCCCTCGTGCCGGGTGACCTTGACGTTGATCTGCCGGCTCCGGCGGTACTCGCCGTAGGAGTAGTTCATGTTCTGCCAGGAGCAGCTCCAGGTCACGTAGGCCGGTGAGGAGTCCCGGTTGTCGTTGGTGGAGTCGCTCACCTTCGCCTGGGGGACGAGGCGGTCGACGTCGACCCGGTCGAGCATGGTGCAGACGTCCGGAGGCCCCGCGGGACCCTGGGAGGCGGGGGCGGCCGGGGACGGGGCGGGGGCCGGGGCCCCGGCGGCGTTCAGGCGGCTCACCAGCAGGTAGGAGCCTCCGCCCGCGGCCACGGCGAGCGCGGTCACGCCCGCCACGGGCGGCAGCCACCGCCGGGGCCCCGGCGACGGAACCGGGGACGGGACGGTCGGCCCCCACTCGGCCGGTGCGGTGGCCGGGGTGGCGGGGGGCTCGGGACTGCCGGAACTCACGGGACCTCCTGTGGGGGGACGGGGATGCGGCTCAGCCGCCGGACGGCCCGGACGGCCCGGACGGCCCGGGAGCGCCGAGCCCGGCCGCCACCCGCTCGGCGGCGCGCAGCACGGTCCGCTGGTCGGCCGGGCGGACCCCGCCGTCCTCGGCGCGGGTCCACTCCACCCTGACGATCAGGTTGCTGACGCGGAGCCAGACGCTGCAGACGGTGCGGGAGATGTTCGTACCCTCCCTGGCGTAGTCCCGGGCGAACGCCTCCTCGCCCACGCCGGGCAGCGCGCGGACCCGGGACCTGGTCTGGCGGCCGAACGCGGTGTCGCCGCCCGCCTCGGAGTCGGTCTCCCGCCGCATGCCCTCGAAGAGCAGCCGCGCCGCCTCGGGCGCGGGAGTCTCGCCGTGCGGGGGCACGGCCTGCGTCTGCACGCTGATCCAGCGGTAGGGGACGCCCCCCTTCAGGTAGTTCCACGTGCACTCGTCCACCTTGGTCATCCTCGGATCGGTGACCTGGCCGACCAGTTCGCGGACCTGCTCGACGGTGAGCAGGTCGCAGGCCTCCGGCGCGGCGGCGAACCGTCCCCGGTCCGGCCCGTCGCCCGGCGACACGACCGTGCTCCAGGCGATCGCCGCGCCGGCGACCGCGGAGACCGCCACCACGGCGGCGGCGACCCGGAGCCGGCGGCGCCGGCCCGCCCTCGCGGGGACGGCCGGGGCTCCGTGCGGGGCGGCCGGGGCTCCGTGCGGGACGGTCAGGACCTCGTGCGGGACGGCCGGGGCTCCGTGCGGGACGGCCGGGGCTCCGTGCGGGACGGCCGGGGCCTCGTGCGAGGCGGCCGGGGCGACCGGCGCGGTGGCGGCGGAGCGGTAGGAGGTCGTGGCGGCGATCCGGTCGAGGACCTGCCGGACCGCCGCGGGGGCGGGGCGCCGGGCCGGGTCCTTGGCGAGCATGGCGAGCAGGAGCCCGCCGAGCTCGGGCCCGGCCAGGACGGGTGCGGGCGGGTCGTGCATCAGCACCGCGGCGGCGACGGCGGCGGGATGGTCGCGGCGGAAGGGAGCGTGCCCCTCCACCGCCGCGTACAGCGTCGCCCCCAGCGCCCACAGGTCGGACTGCGGCCCGGCCGGCTCCTCCCGGAGACGCTCGGGGGCGGTGTACCCGGCGGAACCGGCCTGGTCGGCCAGGCTCTGCTCGCCGGTCATCGGCGCCGCGATGCCGAAGTCGGCGAGCACCGCCGTACCGTCCCGCTCGACCAGGACGTTGCCCGGTTTGACGTCGCGGTGCAGCATGCCGTGCGCGTGCGCGGCCTCCAGCGCGGCCAGGACCCGCAGCCCGATCGCGGCGACCCGGGGCGCGGGGAGCGGGCCCCGCTCGACCAGCCGGTCCAGGGAGACGCCGTCGATCAGGTCCATCACGATCCACGGCAGGCCGCCGTCGGTCACCACGTCGTGGACCATGACGATGGCCGGGTGGTTCACCCGGGCGGCGGCCCTGGCCTCGGCGATCGCCCGCTCGGCGAACCCGGCGCCGCCGCGCAGCTCCTTGACCGCGACGTCGCGGCGGAGCGTCTCGTCACGCGCCCGCCAGACCGTGCCCGCGCCGCCCTCGCCGAGCCGCTCCAGCAGCCGGTACCGGCCGGCCAGGGTGCGGCCGGTCACTTCAGGTCCCGCAGCGACGCCTCGCCCTGCCGCGCCACCGCCAGCGCGCCGTTCCTGACGTCGTCGTCGGTGGGCCGGGAGGAGCGCGTGGAGTACTGGGCCTCGACGACGAGGTCGAGGAACCGGAAGGTCACGATGCTCGAGTGCGTCCGGCCGCCGGAAGAGGTCAGATCGTAGGCGAAGGCCTCCTCGCCCAGGCCCGGCACCGTACGGCGGGCGGTCCGCTCGGCGGTCGCCCCGCTGACGCCGATCTCCTTCCACTCCCAGGTGACCTGGGACGCCTTGGCGTGCTCCCTGCCCAGGTTGGCGAAGAGCGCGCGCGCCGACTCCGGGGTCAGTCCCCACGGCTGCGGGGTGTCGCTGTCGGTGATCGGGATCAGCGCGATCCCGGTGTCCCCGGTGGTCCAGGCGCAGCCGCCGTCGTCCGGCCGTCCGGCCGGAGGCTCGGCGGTGCCCATGATCTGGCGGACCTGCTCGGCGGTGAGCAGTTTGCAGAAGTCCACGGGCTCGTCGAACGAAGTGCGCTCGCCCGGCCCGGTGGTGAGCGCCAGCGCCGCTCCCGCTCCCGCGCCCGCGACGCAGGCGACGGCCGCCACGGCCGCCCAGAGGCGGAGTCCGCCCCGGCGCTTCACCGGAGCAGCCCCGGAGGCGTCCGGCTCGGCACCGGGACCGTGCGGGGAGTGCGGGCCGGGTCCGTGCGGGGGCTGCGGGCCGTACCCGTGGGGGGACGGCGGTCCCGGGGCGTAAGGGGGCTGCGGGCCGTACCCGTGCGGGGGCTGCGGGCCCGGCCCGGGACGGTGCGGGGCGGGGTGACCGTGGGCCTGCGGAACCGGGTGACCGTGGGCCTGCGGGGAGGGGAGGCCGTGCACCTGCTCGTGCGGGCGCGGCGGCGGGGGGAGGACGGGCGGCGGCGGGGACGGGACCTGGGGGGCGTGCCCGGCGGCGACCTGGGCGAGCAGCCCGCGCAGGGTCTGCGCGTCCGGGCGCTGCGCGGCGTGGCGGGCCATCATCGCCGTCAGGACCGGGCCGAGCGCGCCGGACCGGTGCGGCGGCCTGATCCGGCCGGAGAGCGTCGCGCTCAGCCGCACCATGGCCTCGCCCTCGATGGCGGGGACGCCCTCGGCCCCGAGGTACAGGGTGGCGCCGAGCGACCACAGGTCCGAGGCCGGCCCGCCCGGCTCGCCGTCGAGCCGCTCCGGGGCGATGAACCCGGGCGACCCGATGAGCAGGTCGGCCTGGGTCAGCGTCGTGTCACCGGCGAACCGGGCGATGCCGAAGTCGGTCAGGACGACCCGCCCCGAGTCGGTCAGGAAGACGTTGCCCGGTTTGACGTCGCGGTGCTGGATGCCGCGGGCGTGCGCGGCGTCCAGCCCGTCGAGGAGCTGCGCGCCGAGCGCGGCCGCCTGCTCGGGTGCGAGCGGTCCCCGCTCCTTGACGAACTCGGCGAGGGTGCGGCCGCGCAGCAGCTCCATGACGATCCACGGCTTGCCGTCGTGCACCGCCACGTCGTGCACGGCGACGACCGCCGGATGGCGCAGCTGCGCGGTGGCCTGCGCCTCCCGTACGGCGCGCGCGACCGCCTCGGCGCGCTGGGCCTCGCTCATCCCGGGAGGCGGCGTCAGCTCCTTGACCGCCACCTCGCGGTCGAGCATCTCGTCCCTGGCCAGCCACACGGTGCCCATCCCGCCGCTGCCCAACCGGTGCAGCAGTCGGTAGCGCGTCGTGAAGTCGTCCCCGTCCGGCATAGCGGGAGGATAGCGGACTCACTTCTTGTATCCGTCATGTCGCACCACGTCAGGTGCGGAACACGCCGAAGGCGCGGTGGCGGTGGACGTCCGGAGTTGACCTCTACCTCGGTCGAGGTTGCAGGGTCGGGGGTGACACGGACGAGACGAAGGAGTCTGGGATGAAGGTGGCGGCGTTCTCCGAGTTCGGCGGCCCCGAGGTGCTGCGGACCATGGAGGTGGAGACCCCGCGGGCGGGCGGCGGCCAGGTGCGCGTCCGGGTGCGGGCGGCGGGCGTGCAGCCCTTCGACGTGGCGGTGCGGCAGGGCTGGACCCCGCCCGGGGTCTCCGGCGGTCTGCCCCGGGTGCCGGGGAACGAGTTCGCCGGGGTGGTCGACCAGGTGGGCGCCGGGGTGACCGGGTTCGCGCCGGGCGACGAGGTGCTCGGCTTCGACCTGCTGGGCTGCTACGCCGAGTACGTCGTGGTCCCGGCGGAGAACGTCACGCCCAAGCCGGCGGGCATGTCGTGGGAGGTGGCGGGCGGCTTCACCGCCGGGACCCAGACCGCCCACATCGCGCTGGAGCAGCTGGGCGCGGGCGAGGGCGACACGCTCCTGGTCCACGCCGCCGCCGGCGCGGTCGGCACCGCCGCGGTGCAGCTCGCCCGGTCGCGCGGCGCCGTCGTCATCGGCACCGCGCGCCAGGAGAACCACGACTACCTGCGCTCCCTCGGCGCCGTCCCCGTGGCGTACGGCGAGGGCCTGGAGGAGCGGGTCCGCGCGGCGGCCCCCGGCGGGGTGGACGCGGTCCTGGACGGGGCGGGGGGCGAGGCGCTCGACGTCTCGCTGCGGCTGGTGGAGCCCGATCGGATCGTCACCCTGGTCGAGCACGGCCGCGCCGCCGGACTGGGCGTGCAGACGACCCGGGGCGTCCGACTGGCCTCCCGGCTGGCGGAGCTCGCCGAGCTGCACGTCCGGGGCGCCCTGGCCTGGCACGTCCGCCGGGCCTACCCGCTGGAGCGGGCCGCCGAGGCCCACCGCGAGGTCGAGGCGCGGCACGGGCGGGGCAAGGTGGTCCTGACCGTGAGCTGAGGGCGGGAGGGTGGCCCCCGAAGGAAATTCTTAGTAAGGTTTCCTATTAATAACGTGCTATCCGTCGGCCGTTGGACATGCTCTACCTCCATTTCCCCCCAATCAGGAGGCGTCCACGTGTACGTGCGACCCAAGGCGGCCACCGGGGCCGCCGCCCTCATGCTCGGATCCCTGCTGGCCGTGATCCCCACCACCCCCGCGCAGGCCCACGGATCCATGTCGAACCCGCCCAGCCGCGCCTACGTCTGCAAGACCGAGGGCCCGGACAACCCCAAGTCCGCCGCGTGCAAGGCCGCCGTCGCGGCCGGCGGGACCCAGGCGTTCTACGACTGGCACGAGGTGTCCCGGCTCGACGCCGGCGGACGGCACCGCGAGATCATCCCGGACGGCCAGCTCTGCGGCGCCGGGCGGGACAAGTACCGCGGGCTGAACCTCGCCCGCACCGACTGGCCCGCGACCCGGGTCAGCCCCGGGCCGCTGACGATCACGTACCACGCGACCGCGCCGCACGCGAACAGCAACTTCGAGTTCTACATCACCAAGCCGGGCTGGAACCCGTCCCAGCCGCTGCGCTGGTCGGACCTGGAGCACATCAGGACCTTCAACAACCAGAACCCCGCCACCTACACCAACTGGACGATCAACCTCCCGCAGCGGAGCGGCCGCGCCCTGATCTACTCGATCTGGCAGCGGGTGGTCGGCAGCGAGGAGGCCTTCTACACCTGCAGCGACGTCGACTTCGGCGGCGGTTCCAACCCCTCCCCGACGCCCACCCCGACCGTGACCCCCACGGTCACGCCCACCCCCACGCCGACCGCCACCCCGACGCCCACCCCGACCTCGCAGCCGGGCGGCACCTGGGCGCCCGGCACCGCCTACGCGGCGGGCGCCCGGGTGACCTACGGCGGGGCGACCTACCAGTGCCGGCAGGCGCACACCTCCCTGACGGGCTGGGAACCGCCGAACGTCCCGGCCCTCTGGCAGCGTCTCTGATCCGACCGCCATGACGCGACCCCGTACGGAGTGCGGAGCGCGGCGCGTCCCACCGGCCCTCCCGGTGGCCCTGCTCGCCGTCGCGGCCCTCGTGGCCGTCGCCGGCTGCGGTGCCCCCGAGGGCCGGTGGGCGCGGGAGGCGGCGGCCGAGCGGGCGGCCGCGACCGGCGCCGTCCGGGGCTTCAACTCCGCCGACGTGATGTTCCTGCAGATGATGGTGGTCCACAACGGCCAGGGCGTCGAGCTGGCCCGGCTGGCGCGCGGCCGGGAGGTCCGCGAGGAGGTCGGCACCCTGGCGGCGGCGATCGCCACGACGCAGGAGGCCGAGACGGCCGCCATGGCGGGCAGGCTGCGCGACTGGGGCCAGCCGCCGACCGCGCCGCCCGACGAGCACGCCGCGCACGGCGGGATGCCGGAGACGGCCGCGCGCGAGATCGCCTCGGTCGCGGACGCGGCCCCCGCCGACTTCGAGCGGACCTTCCTCAACATGATGATCGCCCACCAGGACGACGCGGCGCAGCTGGCCAGGGCGGAGGCCGTCGCCGGGCTGCATCCCGAGGTCAGGGCGCTGGCCGGGCGGATCGACGCCTCCCGCACGGCGCAGGTCGAGCGGATGCTGGCGCTGCTCGGCGACTGAGGCCGTACCTCCCGCGGGCACGGCGGGAATGCGGCGCGGGACATCGGGTAGGCGGGCCGTATGCCACAGGAACAGAGCAGCACGCCGCCGCCCCAGACCCAGCCCTACCCCGGGGAGAGCGGGGCGATGACACCCGAGCCCAGGGACGAGATGCGCGACTACGCCGGCCGCGACCTCCTCGCCGGCAAGCGCGCCCTGATCACCGGGGGCGACTCCGGCATCGGGCGGGCCGTGGCGGTCGCGTTCGCCAAGGAGGGCGCCGACGTCGCCATCGCCTACCTGGACGAGCACGAGGACGCCGAGCACACCAAGGGCCTCGTCGAGAAGGAGGGGCGGCGCTGCGTGCTGCTCCCGGGCGACCTGGCGAGCGCCGCGCACTGCCGGCAGGTGGTCGAGTCGGCCGTCTCCGCACTCGGCGGCCTCGACGTGCTGGTCAACAACGTCGCCACGCAGGCGCCGGTGGAGTCGCTGGAGGAGCTCTCCGACTCCCAGTGGGAGCGCACGTTCGCCGTCAACATCCACAGCTACTTCTGGGTGACCAAGGCGGCCCTCGCGCACATGCCCGACGGGAGCGCCATCGTCAACACCTCCTCGATCAACGGACTGCGCGGGAACAAGACCCTGATCGACTACTCCGCGACCAAGGGGGCGATCAACGCCCTGACCTACTCGCTCGCGCAGACCCTGGTCGAGCGGCGCATCAGGGTGAACGCGGTGGCGCCGGGGCCGGTCTGGACGCCGCTGATCCCCGCGACCTTCCCGGAGGAGAAGGTCGGCAAGTTCGGCGAGCAGGTGCCGATGAAGCGCCCCGCCCAGCCCGACGAGATCGCGCCGTCGTACGTCTTCTTCGCCTCCGACCGGCTCTCCTCCTACTACACCGGGGAGGTCCTGGCTCCGATCGGCGGCGAGACGCTGCCGGGATGAGCCGGCGGCGTGCTCCGGGCCGTTCGGTGGCCCGTCCGGTGGGCCGTCCGGCGCCCGCGGGGCGGGCCGGAGCGCAGGGCGGGGTACGGGCTCACCGGTCGGCGGGGTACGGGGTCACCGGCCGCCGAGCGAGGCGAGCACCGAGGAGGCCACCTCCGCGGGTTCGGCCGCCGACACGTCGAAGGTCAGGTCCGCCACCTCGGCGAAGAACGGCCCCCTGCGGGCCCGCTGCTTGGCGAGCATCACGTCGAGGTCGGGCTCGAAGTGCGGGCGGTGCCCGCCGGAGAGCATCCGCTCGGCGAGGACCTCCGCCGGGGCGTCCAGCCAGACCACCAGCGCGGAGGCCAGCGCCGCCCGGCAGGCCGGGTCCTCCACCACGCTCGCGGCCGCGGCGATCACCGGGGGCGGCTGCTCGGCGAGGGACTCGCGCAGGTGCTCGGCCTCCCGGCGGTGCAGCTCCTCCACGCCCTCCCGCTCGGCCGTCTGGGCCGCCGTGGCGCCGCCGTACCGGGCGGAGAGGTCAGGGTCGCTGTCGCGCAGCTCGCGGCCCAGCTCCGCGGCCAGGATGCGGGCCACGGAGGACTTGCCCGCGCCCATCAGGCCCGTCACGACGATCGGACGGTTGAATTTCACGGCGGCCTCCGAGGTCAACGTTTGAGATCCGTGTGGGGGATAGGTGAAGTGGCGTTGGCACGAAGGAGGGAAATCCCATGACCATCGCAGGCGGAATCATCCTCATCATGCTCGGCGCCATCTTCACATGGGCGGTCGAATTCGATCTCGCGGGGTTCGACATCAACATCCTCGGCGTCATCCTGATGCTGGGCGGCCTGGTCTGGCTGCTGATCGCCATCTACCGGATGAACGTCGCCCGCAGGGCCATCGCGCCCACCACGGTGGTCGTCGAGGAGGACCCGGTGACCCACCGGCGCGTCTACGAGGAGCGTCACTACGACGACCCGCCGGTCGTGTGAGATTCCCGCAACGTGAGACGGAGGACGGACATTGAGCACTCTCGTATCCCGAGGCGTGGGGACCGCAGGCGGAATGCTCGGCGGCCTCGTCGCCGGCGCCATCTTCAAGCAGGTCTGGAAGCTGGCCGCGGGCAAGGACGACGCGCCGCAGGCCACGTCCGAGGAGTACGGCTGGGGCGAGATCCTCGTCGCGGCGGCCGTGCAGGGCGCGATCTACGGCATGGTCAAGGCGGCGATCGACCGCTCCGCGTCCCGGAGCCTGCACCAGGCCACCGGGAAGTAGGGCCGCCGGCACGGCCCGCGCGAGATCCCCGGCCCCCAGGAGGGTGCCGGGGCTTCCGTGTGCCCGCGGCGGGACCCCGGCTCCAGGACGGCGCCGGGGCTTTCGCCTGCCCGGGACCGGCCCGGTACGGCCTCCGGTCGATCTCCCGGTCCGTTTGCCCTCCGGCATCGCGGGAAGGCGAGCTGTTCTGAGGGCGAAAGGAGTTCGATCATGGAGGCTCCGCAGTACGTCGCCGCGCGGGTGCAACAGGCGCTGGCGGAGGACGAACGCACCACCGAACTCGGCATCCGGGTGGACGTCAGAGGAGAGCAGCTCTTCCTGCGCGGCCAGGTGACCTCCGAGGAACGCCGCGATCTGATCGCCGGCGTGGCGGAGGAGGCGGCTCCCGGACTGGCGGTCCGCAACGAGCTCACCGTGGCGGACATCCGGGAACCGGGAGGGGAGGAGAAGCTGTGAGCAAGCTGCGCATCGCGGCGGTCGGTGACGTGCACCTGGGCGAGGACGTCCGGGGCCGCTACCGCGAGCATCTCGCCGGCATCGAGGACAAGGCCGACGTGCTGCTACTGGCCGGAGACCTGACCCGGCACGGCACACTGGAGGAGGGCCAGGTGGTGGCGGACGAGTTCCGCGACCTGCCCATCCCGGTGGTCGCCGTGCTCGGCAACCACGACCACCACTCCGACCGGCCCGCGGAGATCGCGGCTCTGCTGCGCGACGCCGGGATCATGGTGCTCCACGACGACGCGGTCGTCCTCGACATCGGCGGGACACGGCTCGGCGTGGTCGGAGGCAAGGGGTTCGGCGGCGGGTTCGCCGGCAAGTGCGCCAGCGAGTTCGGTGAGCCGGAGATCAAGGCGTTCGTGAACCACACGAAGCGGATCGCGGACCGCTGGCGGCGCGCGCTCAAGGAGACCGAGGCCGACGTGCGCGTCGTCCTGTCGCACTACTCGCCGGTCAACGACACGCTGGAGGGCGAGCCGCTGGAGATCTACCCTTTCCTGGGCAGCTACCTGCTGGCCGAGGCCGTGGACGCCGAGGGCGCCGACCTGATCGTGCACGGCCACGCGCACAAGGGGACCGAGAAGGGCATGACGCCCGGCGGGATCCGGGTGCGCAACGTGGCGCTGCCGGTGCTGGGCCGGGCCTACGCGGTCTACTGCCACGACGGCGACGGCCAGTGCTGAGACGCCACGACGGCGGTGGGCGATGGTGAGATGCCGCGACGGCGGCCGATGCCGAGAAGCCGGCCGCCGCGGGCGTCGCCGGGACCGCTGAGCCGACGTCGGCAGCGGTCCCGGGAACGCAGGCCCCGGGAAGGTCCCCGGGGGCGCGGCGGTCCCGGGGACCGGTGGGAAGCGGACACGGACACGGACCGGGGCCGGTGGGAAACGAAAGCGGACCGGGACCGGTGGGAAGCGGACACGGAAGCGGGCCGGGTGGGAACCCGGCCCGCTAGGTCTTGTGATCCGAACTCTGTGACGGGACTTCGATGCGGTGGTGTCGGCGGGCCATGGCCCGCGTCAGACGTTGAAGATGCTCACACCCCCCGGGCCGACCAGGAAGCCGAGCACGATGAGCACGATCCCCCAGAGGAGGTCGCGGCGGGCCAGGATCACGTAGATCCCGGAGATGACCAGTACGACTGCGATGATCCAGAGCAAGGTAGCCATGAAAGGCGACTGCCCCAAGGAATCGTCAGCTAACGTCCTTCTCCCGGTAAAGATCGATCATCGGCTGGATGAACCACAACCAGGCGCTGAGCAGCCCCACCGCCGCGCCGAAGACCGCCGCCGGCCAGCCAGGGATCACCGTCTCCGTGACGAGCGCGACCGCGCTCGTCATCGCGACGGCGAGCGCGATCGCGCCGACGATGCCGAGCTCGTTGGCGCGGTGCAGCATCCTCTCCTTCAGTCCCGTGCGGAACAGCAGGCGGTGCTGGGCGGCCGGCGTGATGAAGCAGACCGAGGCGAAGGCCGAACTGAGCAGCGAGATGAAGAAAAGCCAGCGGCCGAGGGTGTCCACCTTCTCGAAACCGGCGGAGAAGGGCAGCGTCAGCAGGAAGGCGAAAAGGACCTGCACCCCGGTGACCGCGACGCGCAGGCCCTGGAGCAGCTCGGTCAACTCGCGGTCAACGCGCTCCTTGTGACTCTCACCCGGCGCGGGGGGTTCTGTACGGACTTCTTCAGGTTGAATCATCAAAGTCCATTACCCGGGCTTACCCAGGTCATACCTGGGGACTACCGGCCGGTCCAGGGGGTAGCCACTCGTTTATGGGAAGCCACAGCCATGAGGTCACCGACGCCATTCTGGAGACGTTGAAGCGATCGAGCAGTGCGCTCAAAGACGCCGGTGTCCGCTTCGCGCTTGCCGGCGGATGCGCCGCCTACGCGCGCGGGGCCGCACCCTCGCTGCACGACGTCGACTTCGTCCTGCCGCAGGAGGACGTGCCGACCGCCCTGGAGGCACTGAGCGAACTGGGCTTCACCACGGCCAAACCGCCGGAGGACTGGCTGGTCAAAGCCTACGACGAGGGCCGGTTGGTGGACCTGATCTTCCGGATCGCCGACAACGCGGTCACCCCCGCCCTGCTGGAGCGGGCCGAGCCGCTGAAGGCCTCCGCGGTGATCGTCCCCGTCCTGGAGGCGACCGACCTGGTGATCTCGTGGCTGCTGCCGCTCTCGGAGCACGCCTGCGACTACGGCTCCCTGCTGCCGCAGGTCCGGGCGCTGCGCGAGCAGGTCGACTGGAACCGGGTGGCGGCGGTCGTCCGGGACTCGCCGTACGCTTCGACCTTCCTGGTCCTGCTGGAGCGGCTGGGCGTGGTCTCCGACCCCGTCGACTCGGAGGGCGATCCGGCCTGGCCTTGAGCACGGGAACGCCGGGGCCCCAGGGGGCACGGGAAAACGCCGGAGCGCCGGGAAGCGTCAGCACCGCCGCACTCCGTACATGTCGCGTGATGTACGGACCACCAGGCGGAGTCCTGTAGTCTTTTCCTGGTCAAGCGCCGCTAGCTCAGTTGGTTAGAGCAGCTGACTCTTAATCAGCGGGTCCGGGGTTCGAGTCCCTGGCGGCGCACCGGCGGAGAGCCCGGGTCACAGGTGACCCGGGCTCTTTCCTTTCCTCTCCGTGGGAGGACTGCCGCCGGGAGCGGCGGCGGGCGGCCGGGCCGCGGCGAGGTCCGCCTACCCAAGCAATGCGTGGAGTTTTCCGGGATCAGACCCGGCTCGGGTTACGCTGGGCCGGGGGTCACGATATGAGAGCATTCGTCTGCGTGCTGGCGTTGACCATGGCGGCCGCCGGTTGCGGTTCCGGACCGGAGGGCGCCCCGGCGCAGGCGTCGCCGCCGGTCCCGGCGGCGGGGACGGCGGTGAACCCGGCCCGGCCGGACGAGGCGAAGCCGGACGGGGCCGGGAAGGACCGGACTCCGGACCGGACGCCGGGCGGGTCTCCTGACGGGTCCTCCGCGGGCGGGGCCGAGGTGAGCCCGGAGCAGCACCGGATCCTGACCGGCCAGTGCCGGTACGCCGACACGGCCGGGCTGCGGGAGGAGTGCCTGGCGGCCGTCCGGCGCGACTACCGGGTGGGGCGGGAGAAGCGCGACCTGGACTGCCGGACGTACTCCGGCGTCACCGTGTGCGGCCGGCTCCCGCTCAGCGAGCGGGAGCGCGGGTGCGTCGAGAAGTGGGTGACGGGCGGGCTGACGCAGCGCAGGGCCGAGGTGGAGTGCTACGTCTTCTCCTGAACCTCCGATCTCCTCGCCCCCTCCGGGCTCTCCGGGTTCCCCGGACCGGACGGCCGGACGGCTTCTCCTGCGGCGATCGTGATAGGAGGGCCCGCCGGGGGGCAGTTGACCGTGAACGCCGATCGCCCACCCCCGGAGGGATCACGATATGACGATCAATCCGCTGCCCCTGTGCCGGACCTGCGGGGCCATGGTCGAGCACCCCGGACGCCACCGGGAGTGGCACGAGGCCCTCGAACGCCTGGTCCCCGGCCTGGAGGCCGAGCTGGAGAGGTCGCACGGGGCCGAGGACCCCGGCCACCACAACCACACCTTCTGAGACCTGCCCTCTCCGGCGTCTCCGGTCCGTCCCGGAGTCTCCGGTCCGTCCGGTCGCGACGGAGTTCAGGCCCCGCCCCGGCCGACCGGGACGGGCACCGTGTCGTCGGTCCGCCAGGAGAGCTCGTCGACCACGTCGACGACCCCGTCGAGGTTGCGGGTCACGCGGACGGCAGCGGCGGCCTGGCTGCGCGTCTCCAGCTCGCCGGAGATCGTCACGACCCCCTCCCGGGCGGTGATCCGCACGGACTCCGGATCCGCCCAGAGGTTCCGCACGATGACGTCGTCGCGGACGCGGCGTTCGATCTCGGCGTCACTGCGCACGAACACGCGGATCACGTCGCGGCGGCTGACGATGCCGACCAGGGTGCCGTCGGAGGCGACCACGGGGAGCCGCTTGACGCCGTGCCGGTCCATCATGCGGGCGACCAGCACGATGGAGGAGTCGGGGGTGGTGACGACGGCGGGGGAGGTCATCAGCTCCTCGGCCGTGTCCCCGGCCGCCCTGCGCTCGACGTCGCCGTCCTCGGCCAGGCGGTGGCGGAGCCGGGTGCGCAGCGGCGGGCGGTACGCCTCGCCGTAGTAGCGCTCCTTGAACTCCTCCTTGCGGAGCAGGTCGGCCTCGGACACGACGCCGACCACCCGCTGCTCGGCGTCCACGACCGGGACGCCGCTCACGCTCCGGTCGATGAGGAGTGCGGCGATCGTGTGGAAGGGCGCGTTCGCCCGCACGGCCGCGACCTCGGCGGTCATGACGTCCTTGACGGTCATCTTCACGGTGAGCCTCCGGTGGGGCGTCGGGGGAAGCGCGGGCGGGCCGGTCTCCGCCGGCCCGCCCGCGCGGCTCCGCGGTTCGGTGCGGTCGTCCCGGCCGGATCCGCCTCCCGGCCCGGGATCTCCCGCTCCTCCATTCCACCGCCGGGCGGGTCCGGCGAGGAGGGGGCGGAGGTCCCCGGCGGCAGGGTCTTTCGGCCACCGTCCGGCGGCGGACGGGGCTCGATCACGCCGACGCCCTCCGCGGCCGGGACGAACGGCGGGACCTGTCCGACCGGCCGCTCGCCCCGGCCGGGGAGGGGAGGGGAGGGGAGCGGGGACGAAGAGCCCGACCCGCCGGGACCGGGGACCCGGCCCCGGGAGGGCGTACCGGAGGGCTAGCCCGTGCGGCGGTCCTGCGGCGCCGCCGGCCGGGCCAGGCCGTACATCAGCGTGTCGATGACGAGGGTGGCGAGGGCGTCGGGATCGGTGGCCCGGACGGCGCAGGCGGTCCCGGCGTCCCGGCCGGCGTGGTGCGCGGCCTCGCCCAGCAGGGCGAGGTACGCCTGCCTGGCCCAGGCGGTGTCGATGTCCGGCGGCAGCAGGCCGGACTCCACGGCCCTGGCGAAGACCGTCTCGCAGTTCGCCATCACGGCGGCGTGGACGGCCTGCGCCCGCGGGCTGAGCGGGATCGGGCGGGCCAGCGTGAAGCGCCAGCCCGGCTTGATCTGCAGGATGTTCGCGGTGGCCTGGTGCAGGGCGACCAGCGGGGGCGCGGTCTGCGGGCGGGCGGCCTCGACGGCCTGCTCGATCTCGCGCCAGGCGGTGACCTCCATCGTCTCGAGCAGCGCCTCGCGGCTGGCGAACCTGCGGTGGACGGTCGCCCGCGCCACCCCCGCCGCCTCGGCGATCTGCTCCATGGTGGCGGCCGGATTGGCGCCGAGCAGGTCCTCGGCCGCTCTCATGATCGCTTTGATGCTGCGTTCGGCGTCCGCCCGCAACGGCCTGCCTGCTGTACCGCTCATGCGAAGACGCTACAACCTCGCTCGACTCCATCGAGTAAGTGAGACCATCTGTTGCAGATAGAGATTTATCTGATACGTTCCTTCTCATGAAGTCGCAGAACACCACCGCCCTGGTCACCGGCGCCTCCTCCGGCATCGGCGCCGAGTTCGCCCGTCAACTGGCCGCCCGCGGCCACCACCTCGTGCTGGTCGCCCGCTCGACGCCCGCCCTGGAGGCGCTGGCCGACGAGTTGCGGGGCGCCTACGGAGTCCGGGCGGAGGTCGTCGCGCAGGACCTGTCCGCGCCCGACGCCGCCACGCGGGTCGCCGAGGCGCTCGCCGCGCGGGAGATCACGGTCGACCTGCTGGTCAACAACGCGGGCTTCGGCACGGCGGGACGTTTCGAGGGCATCGCGGCCGAGCGCGAGCACGATGAGCTCATGGTCAACGTCGTGGCCCTGGTGGGGCTGACCCACGCCTTCCTGCCAGGGATGCTCTCGCGGGGCTCCGGAGCGGTGGTGAACGTGGGATCGACCGCGGGCTTCAACATCACCCCCTACTTCGCGACGTACGGGGCCTCC
The DNA here is from genome assembly GCF_014647955.1 of Planomonospora antibiotica. Taxonomy (NCBI): domain Bacteria; kingdom Bacillati; phylum Actinomycetota; class Actinomycetes; order Streptosporangiales; family Streptosporangiaceae; genus Planomonospora; species Planomonospora antibiotica. Next base: position 49,982 of record NZ_BMQE01000030.1, read on the forward strand.
AAGACCTTCGTCCTCAACTTCAGCCTCGCCCTGTGGAGCGAGATGCGCGGCACCGGGGTGAAGGTGCTGGCCGTCGCACCGGGCCCGGTCGAGACGGCGTTCTTCGACAGGATCGGCACGCGGAAGGCGGCGATCGGGGCGAAGATGAGCACGCCGGAGCAGGTCGTCACCGCGGCGCTGCGCGCGCTCGACCGCGACCGCGGCTACGTGGTGCCGGGCCTCGGCAACTTCGCGGTGTCCCACCTGATGCCGAGGCGGCCCCGCAAGCTCGTCGCGATGATCGGCCGGATGGTCACCCGGCAGGTGGCCGACGAGCTCACGCCCGCCACGGCACGGTGACCCCTCCCGCGCCGGGCGCATCGTGGTGCTCCCTCTCGTCCGGACCCCTCTCCCGTCCTTCGCCGTCACCGCGGAAAGTGGAGCGGAAGTTCCTTGCCTGACAGGGCCGACGGCCTGACCTGACGAGAGGACCCGAAGACCGGAACAGCCGGTATCCGCTTTTCCCTGCGGGGTTGCGGGAAAGATTTCCGCCTTCGCTATCACCGCTTTTCGGGCCTGTCATTCGATGCTCGAAAAGAATCGTTCCAACGGTCGATGTGATGCGTATCACATATGAGATTTCCTATGAATTCTGCGTTTTTGGTGGCTGTTAACTCCTTGCGTGACCATGGGATCCATGGTGCTGGAGTGCTCCGGAAGAACGCGGTGCATCGGGTCGGTGACGCTCCGGTGGATTGACCCGTCCTGTCATCCCGATCAACATCCCTGGTGATCGTTCTTTCCTCTGCTCTCTGACGTTTCCCGACCCTGCCGCCGGGGTCTGCGTCAGCGTGCCTCGGAGAAGGGCTCGGGATGCGGATCCGGCGCGTGCGCGTGTGGCTGACGGCTGCGGTGATCGCACTGACGATGTCACTGCTGATCTCCGGGGTGGGAGTCCCCGAGGACCTGATGCGGCGGGCCGCCGCCGCAGCCCCGGACGAGTCGGCTCCCGAGCCGTCGGTCGACGGCCGCGCCGTTCCGGATGCAAAGGTGGACAAGGGCGCCGAGGAGAAGGACCCGAAGGTCACGCCCAAGCCGCCGGTCTGGCCCAAGGCCGGGAGCGCAGAGGTGCGGGCGGGCGCCGGCCTGGAGCGGGCCGCGGACCTGCCGGTCCGGATCGCCGCAGCGGACAAGGCCGCGGCGGTCGGCACGGTGAGGGTGGAGACGCTGGCCCCGGAGGCGGTCCGGAAACTGGGCGGCGTCGGGGTGGCGGCCCGCATCGAGCGGGCCGACGGCTCGGCCGCGGCGGGAAAGGTGCGGGCGGAGTTCTCCTACGCGGGCTTCCGGGACGCCTTCGGCGGCAACTTCGCCTCCCGGCTGCGCCTGCTGCGCCTGCCCGCCTGCGCGCTGACGACGCCGCGGCCGAAGGGCTGCGTGGTGCGCCCGCAGCCCGTCGCCGCCCGCAACGACCTCAAGAAGGGCGTGCTGGTCGCCGAGGTGGAGATCGGCAGGCCCGCCCCCGCCAAGGTCCCGGCGCCGCCGAAGGGTGACGCCAAGGCCGCCGCGCGCGCCGAGGCGCAGGCCGTTGCGGCCGAGCAGTCGGCGGCCGGGTCGGTGTTCGTGATGGCGGGCGGGATGACCGGCCCGGACGGCAACTTCGGCGCCACCGACCTCAAGCCGTCGGGCACCTGGCAGGCCGGCACCTCCGGCGGATCGTTCAGCTACGACTACCCGCTGCCGGAGGCGCCGTCCCCGGTCGGCAACGGGCCCGGCCTGTCGCTGGGCTACGACGCTTCCTCCGTCGACGGGCAGGGAGACTGGACCAACAACCAGTCCGGTGTGGTGGGTGCGGGCTGGGAGCTGAACACCGGGTTCATCGAGCGAAAGTACCGGCGCTGCACGGTCGACAACTACTACGACTGGGAGACCGCCGAGCTGACCTGGTACGCCGAGGAGCTCGGGACGGCCGGGCGGGCGGTGTGCTGGGAGTCGCCGGACGAGAACGACAATGATGCGGCGACCAACGACTACACCCAGTCGGATCTGGTGCTCAACGTGGGCGGCCGCTCGGCTGCGATCGTCAAGGACCGCACGTCGGGCGCGTGGAAGACGGTGCCGGACTTCGGCTGGAAGATCGAGCAGGTCTCCGGCGGCGCGGACGGCCAGCCGTACTGGAAGGTGACCTCCTCCGAAGGCCAGGTGTCGCGGTTCGGCTACCGCCGCGACGCCCAGTGGCAGCTGCCGTACATCGCCAACCAGCGGGGCGAGCCGTGCTGGGAGCGGTACTTCACCGACGCCGATCCGCCGACCTGTACCGGGGTGTGGCGCTGGAATCTGGACCAGTCGATCGACGCCAACGAGAACGTCATCGACTACACCTACGCGCCGGAGACCAACTACTTCTGCCTGCCCTCCTGCTACCACGAGACCTACCGGGTGATGCCGTACGACCGGGGCGGGGTGCTGGCCAAGGTCGAGTGGGGCCACAACACCCAGGTGGCCGGCAGCACGCCGACCACGCGCACGGTCTTCACCACCGCCGACCGCGGCGGGGTGGACGTGCCGGGCGATCTGCTGTGCACGACCGCGCAGGGCTGCGCCAACGACGCGCTGGCGTTCTACTCCACCCGCAAACTCGTCTCGGTGCAGACCGAGGCGGCCGGCCCGGACGGCGGCTGGGAGGCGGTCACCCGCCTGGACTTCGAGCACGAGTGGGTCTACACGCGCACCGACTTCGGCGCGCCGTACGACCCGGTGCTCTGGCTGGATTCGGTGCGGCAGACCGGCCTGGCGGGAGGGGATCCGATCACGCTGCCGGCGACCGGCTTCGACGCGGTGATGCTGGCCGGGAAGATGGTCTACGACGACATGTCCGACTGGACGGACCTGCTGTCGTGGCGGATGGTGCCGCGCATCGCCGCCATCGCCAACGGCATGGGCGGTCGCATCGAGGTCGCCTACGGCCAGGCCGATCCGTGCTCGGGCGGCAAGGGCCGCGACGGCAGCGACTACTTCGCCGACAAGGTCGGCGACTGCTACGAGATCGACGCGTCCATCGAGGGCAACGAGGCCTGGACCCGCTACTTCAAGCAACTCGCGACGAAGGTGACCGAACGCGACCTCGTGGCGGGCTCGCCGGACATGGTGCACAGCTACGAGTACCTCGACGGTCCCGGCTGGGCGAACCCGGTGGAGTACACCGAGCCGGGCCTATCCCCGCCGTCCACGGACTGGCGCGGCTACGGCACCGTGCGCACCACGCGCGGCTCTGGATCCGACCCGAACGGCTACACCGTCACCTCCGACACGTTCCTGCGGGGCATCGGAGGCACGGTGACGACCTTCGAGGGCGGCACCGTCACCGACACCCGCGCCCTGCAGGGGCAGGTGCTGCAGGAGCAGACCTGGAAGCTCACCTCGCTCAGCCCGCGCACCTTCGCCGAGGTCGAATCGACCCGCTACGAGTACACGGTGGTGGCCACCGGCACCGGGCCCGGCGTGCAGGACCCGGCGTTCGTCCACCGCACCAAGGAACGCACCCGGGAGCAGGTGAGCGGCGGCGGCTGGCGCTGGACCGAGTCACTCACCGCCTACAACGCCGACGGCCTGCCGTCGAAGGTCAACGACTACGGCGACACCTCCACGGCCGCCGATAACGTCTGCACCGCCACCGCCTACGCCCGCAACACCGCCTCCGGGCAGTGGTTCACCAGCCTGCCCTCGACCGTCGAGACCCGCTCCGGCGACGACTGCGCCGCCGGGACGGTGCTGGGCAGGAGCGTCACGCTCTACGACGGCGGCACCGACCCGGCCACCAACACGCCCAGCGACGGCAACGCCACCGAGACCCGCAGCCATTTCAGTGCCACCGGCGTATCGACCGCCAAGGCCACGTTCGACGACTACGGCCGCCCGCTGACCTCCACCGACCCGGCCGGCAAGACCACCACGACCGCCTACAGCCCGGCGGTGGGCTGGCCGCACGCCGGCGCCACCGTCACCAACCCGCTCGGCCACACCGTCACCACCCGCTCCTCGCACCTGAGCGGCCTGCCCGCGATGCTGACCGACGCAGGCGGCAGGCGCTACGAGATCGACTACGACGCGCTGGGCCGCACCACCGCCCTGTGGGGACCGGGCGAGCCGCGCAGCGGCGGCACCCCGAGCGCGACCGTCACCTACGACGTCCCCGGCGACACCCCCGCCCGGACCACCATGCGCAAGCTGCTGTCGGGCACCGGGGATGAGGCGAAATACCTGACCACCCACTCCTACGACGACGGCCTGGGCCGCACCCGCGAGACGCAGGCGGCCTCCCCGGCGGGCGGCCGGATCGTCACCGCCACCGTCTACGACGCCCGCGGCCTGACCCGGGCCGTCACCCAGCCGATCCACAACACCGGTGATCCTGGCAGCCGCCTGCTCAACCCGGCCCTCTCCAGCGTGCCGCAGTGGACCGAGACGCTGTACGACACCCTGCAGCGGCCGGTCGCGGTCATCGACCGCCACCTGGCCGACGAGCTGCGCCGCACCACGACCGCCTACCCGGGCGCCGACCGCACCGAGGTCACCCCACCGGTCGGAGGCAAGACCGTCACGGTCACGGACGCGGCCGACCGCACCGTTCGCACCGAGGAGTGGCAAGACGCCTTGGTGCACCACGACACCCACTACGGCTACGACGCCTCCGGCCGACTGAACAAGATCACCGATGCGAACGGCAACGTGCGCACCTTCACCTACGACTGGCAGGGCCGCCGCACCGCCTCCACCGACCCCGACTCCGGCACCGGCAGCACCGGCTACGACGCGGCGGGCCGGATCACCTGGACCGTGGACGGAGGCGGCACCAAGCTCTCCTACACCTACGACGACCTCGGCCGGCGCACCGCTCAGTGGATCGGCGAGCCCGGCACCGGGACCAAGGCCGCCGAGTGGGTCTACGACACCGTCGCCAAGGGCCGGCTGAGCTCGGCCACCCGCTATGTCGGCGGCCACGCCTACACCGACGCCATCACCGGCTACGATCACGCCTACCGGCCGACCGGCACCAAACTCACCATCCCGGCCGCCGAAGGCGCCCTGGCCGGCGAGTACGTCTTCGCTGCGGCCTACGACCGGGCCGGTAACCCGACTGAGCAGACCATGCCCGCCGCCGGCGGTCTGATGGCCGAAACCCTCGCGCTGTCCTACACCGACCTGGGCCTACCCAAGGCCATGACCTCCGACCACGGCGGCGGCACCACCTACGTCAAGGACACGCTCTACTCCGCCACCGCCCGGCCGGCCGAGCGCTCCTACGGCACGAACGGCCAGGTCAAGCGGACCTTCACCTGGGATGAGGCGACCGGTTGGCTGTCACGGCTGACCACCACGGCCCAGACCGGTACCCGTGAAGCCGCCACCGCGCAAGACGACCGCTACACCTACAGCCTCGGCGGGCAGATCACCCGCACCCTGGACGCCGCCTCCGCGATCCCCGGCATCCACGACGGCCAGTCCGAATGCTTCACCTACGACGGCCTGGAGCGGTTGACCAAGGCGTTCACCACCACCGGCTCCTCGTGCGTGGCCGAACCCGACGACCAGGGCCCCGACCCCTATGCCCAGTCCTACGCCTATGACGCGGTCGGCAACCTCACCAGCCTGACCGACGGCGGAGCCACCGCCACCTACGGCTACGCCGCCGCAGGACCCGCGACGGTGCGGCCCAACGCCGTCACCTCCATCACCCGCCTCGGCCGCACCGACACCTACGGCTACGACGACGCAGGGCAGCTGACCCACCGCACCGTCGACGGCAAACAGGGCACCTTCACCTGGAACCCGCTCGGCCAGCTGGACAAAGCCGTCATCGACGGCGCCGAGACCTCCATGGTCTACGACGCCGACGGCGAACGCCTGATCCGCCGCGACCCTGACGGCGCCCGCACCCTGTATCTCGGCGGCATGGAGGTGAAGTCGGCCGGCGACCAGGTGATGGCCACCCGCTACTACACTGGCCCCGACGGCTCGACCGTCGCGATGCGCGACGCCTCCGGGGTCAAGTGGCTGGCCTCGGGCCTGCACGGCTCGACGCAGCTGGCCATTGACGACGCCACAGGCCAGATCGCTCGCGAGCGCTACCTGCCCTACGGCCAGCGCCGCGGCGCCGACGACCTGCCCTTCACCGACCGCGGCTTCCTCGGCAAGACCGAGGACGCCTCCACCGGCCTGACGTATCTGTCGGCCCGCTACTACGACCCGGCCATCGCCCGGTTCGTCTCCACCGACCCGCTGCTCAACCTCGACCGACCCCAGTGGATCAACCCCTACGGCTACGCCGGCAACAACCCGATCGGCGCCTCCGACCCCACTGGGCTGCGGCCCGACACCCCCACCGGCAAGGCCGACCCGTGCGCCAAGCCCGGCAGTCGGGCCTGCAAGCTCCAGCGCAAGCAGCAGGCCGAAGCGGCCGCCAACGCCGCCAGAGCCGAGGTCGACCGGCAGTTCAAACTGATGCTCGACGCGATCATGGCACTGGCCAAGATCGCCGCCGACGAGCTCGGCATCACCGCCGGCATCCAGTGCTTCACCAGCGGCAACGCCGGCGCGTGCGGGGAGACGGCGCTTAACATCCTGGGCTCACTGGCCGGGGGCCTGGCCGGCAAGCTGGCCACTAAATACGCCCTGCCGTGGAAGTGGAAGAAGGCCTACGAGCTCGGCAAGAAGATCTGGAAACACGCCGGCGACGCGATCGGCGCCTTCAAGAACTGGATCGCGGCCAAGGACCGGCTCAAGATCGCCGACAAGGCCCGGGAAGCGGCGCAGCGAGCATATGCGGCCTGTAGCAGTAAGCGGCCGAACAGCTTCGTGCCCGGCACCAAGGTGGTGATGGCCGACGGCACCGCGAAACCCATCGAACAGGTCAAGGTCGGCGACCAGGTCCTCGCCACCGATCCGGAGACCGGAAAGACGCAGGCCAAACCCGTCACCGCGCTCATCACCGGCGAGGGCGCCAAGAACCTCGTAAAGATCACCATCGACACCGACGGGAGCAAGGGCGGGGTGGTCGGTACGATCACTGCCACCGACGAGCATCCCTTCTGGACCGTCGATCAGCAGGGCTGGGTGCAGGCCACCAGGCTTCAACCCGGGACTTGGCTCCAGACCAGCGCCGGAGTTCGTGTCCAGATCACCGCCGTGGCCAGATGGACGGCCGGCGAGCAGCGGACCCGAAACCTTACCGTGGGAGATCTCCACACATACCATGTGGAGGTCGGTGAGGTGGATGTTCTCGTTCACAACGCTGGCTGTTGGTCGACAATCTACGAGAAGGCCAGTGATCTCGCTGCAAAGTACAAGGAGGGGCAGTCAACTCGAGATCCGGCATCGCAGTGGTATCACGAAGAGCTGAGTGACGAAGAGCTCTTGAAGGCGATCAACGATGCCGCAGATGGAGACGGAATTGTCATCTCGCGTAATGGGAAAATTCTTGGAGGTCATCACCGTTGGGACGAACTCCTGCGAAGAATTAGAGATGGGCGTATCGACCCGAATAAGAGAATTCGTATCGACGTCTATGGCGGGGAATAGTGTTCTGGTGTCCATGATTCATCCGACTGACCCTGACTTTCGTGTATGTCAGATCGATTTCAATACGCTGCTCGAGATCCAATTGGAGGCGGAGGGGCGAGGCTGGGCGACTCGGTGGACCTCGGTGGAGGCACTCCGTGGCCAGGTCAAGGAAGAGGCCATATTTCTTCAATCGCTGATGCGTGAGGAGCGAGAAGGAGTTACTCGAGCCTATCGATGCCTCTTGATCTTCTCGATCGTAGATGGCGAGGATGCTGGTGGAATTGCCACGATCGATATCGATCCGAGGAGATTTGCGTCGCTGGAGCGGCTCGATCGAGACCCGGATGTTCGGAAGGTGCTCGTTCGGATGTTCTCGCTTGCGCTAGGTGGGATTTCAATGGTTTCAAAGAAATAGCAGGGGGATTCGATAGGGTAATCGATTTACGCTGTCGGAATCCAAGTCCAGGTCACTGCTGTGACGAAATGGGCTGCGCAGAAACAGCATCCCCTCGCGTCGTGGAGAACGAACCCGAAGCGCATGATCCGATCAGCCGTGCTCCCGGACCCGGGCGGCGGCCCCGCCCTCCCAGTCGACGGCCACCTTCTCCGGGTCCTCCGCGGCGATCCGGACGGGCAGCCGGGTGCCGGGCACCGTACGGTGCAGGTGGGCCGGGGGCACGCGGTGGCCGAGCCGCACCTGGTACGGCGCGCCCCCGCCGTCGGGGACCACCTGCAGCACGAACCCCACGATCGGATCGCCGTTGTCGGCGGTCATGCCGTTCAGGTCGAAGGTGCCCATCACCGTGGCGGTGCCGGGCAGGCCCCGGGCGAGCAGGTCGGCCGCGGACAGGTGCTCGGCGACCACCGGCTCCTCCCGGCCGGGCGCGCGGTTCCAGTCGACGGCCAGCCGCCGCGGGTCCGCCGGGTCGATCCGCACGGACAGCACGGAGCCGGGCAGCACCGCGCCGACGAGCAGCCGGGGCAGGGTCTCGCGGTGCGCGACCCGGTAGGGGGCCGCGCCCCCGGGGCGGACCTCCAGCTCGAAGCCGACCATGGGCTGGTCGTTCACGGTCATGCCGGTGTCCCTCATGGAGAGCACGACGGCGGTGGCGGGCACCCCGCCGGCGAGCAGGTCGCCGTTGCCCCGGGCCATGTCCTGCAGGTCCCGGACCATGCCGAAGAGCCCGCCGGACTTCTCCGGGCCGAGCTGCTCCTCGAACACCGACATCCCCCGGCGGAAGGCCGTCGTGTGGAACGACCAGGCCGAGGTGAAGACCCCGGCGAAGGTCGTCATCATCCCGACGGCGAAGGCCGGAGTGGCCCAGGCGGGCATCGGCCACATGGTCATCCCGGTGACCCCCGCCGCGAGGAGGAGGCCCCCGCAGATCCCGACCCCCACACCCAGCTTTCCCATGCGCGCCATCGACGTTCCCTCGTCCTCTCCGATATGCCGCTCCGGACCACCGCTCTGCGGCGACCGCTCGGAGCGCCGCGTCCGTGCTGCCGCCGACAGGTAACCGCGATCTGCTTTCACACCGGTTGCAGGCGGATTGCGGTGGTCCGTCCACGGCCCGGCCCGAGCTGACGGGCTTCCACCGGGCGGCGGCAGCGTCCCGGAGGTCCGTCCGCGGTCCCGGCCGGAGACTGTGACGGTCCGTACACGACTGGGTATGGGCACCGCCATGGAACATGTGGTGGTGGGGGTCGACGGGTCGGCGAACAGTCTCCGCGCGGTGGAGTGGGCGGTGCGGGAGGCGGGGCGCCGCCGTCTTCCCGTCCGGGTGGTGCACGTCGTGCACGAGTGGCTGCACTCCCGGGCGGAGGGCGAGATCGAGGAGGTGCGGCAGTGGATGTGGCACAACGGCCGCGAGATCGTCGACCAGGCGGTGGCCCACGCGCGTGAGTCCGCTCCGGGGGTGGAGGTCGCCGACGCGGTGGCCTTCGGCGAGCCCGCGCACGCGCTGGCCGCCGAGGCCGGGCCGGGGGACCTGCTCGTGGTCGCCTCGCGCGGGGAGGGCCGGATCTCCAGCCTGCTGCTCGGGTCCGTCGCGCTGAAGGTCGTCTCCCAGGCCTCCTGCCCGGTGGCGGTGATCCGCGGCCCGGTGGAGCCGGAGCGGGAGTTCGGGGAGGTCGTCGTCGGCGTGGACGGGTCGCCAGCCGGAGCCGAGGCGCTCAGGTTCGCCGCGGAGGAGGCGTCGGTCCGCGGGGCGCGCCTGCGGGCGCTCCTGGCGTGGAACCTGCCCGTCGCGGCGTCCACCCTGCTCCCGCCGTCGCTCTTCGACCTCACCGAGATCGAGGACGTCTGGACGCGCATCCTGGAGGAGGCGGTGCGCCCGGTCGCCAAGGCGCATCCGGAGCTCGAGATCCTCCACGAGCAGGTGATGGGCCACCCGGTCCAGGCGCTCGTCGACGCCTCGGAGGCGGCGGACCTGCTCGTCATGGGATCCCACGGGAAGGGGGCGCTCGCGGGGCTCTTCCTGGGGTCGGTGAGCCACGGCGTGCTGCACCACGCCTGCTGCCCGGTGACGGTGATCGGCCCCCGAGCGCTCGCCGCCCACGGGGGCGACCCCGCCGGCCCCGCCGACCGCGAGGGGAGCGGTTGACCGCGAGGGGAGCGGCTGACCGGGGGCGGCCGGGGACATCATGACCGGTGGCCGGAGAAGGGCCGCCCCGGACGGTCTGGAGCGCCGCCGGCTGGGTAGCCATGGAGACCATGGCGACCTACGGCTTTCACTCATCACACGAGCAGATCCACCCGGCCGAGCTGCTGAAGGCGGTGACGCGGGCCGAGCAGGCGGGTTTCGCGGCGGCGATGTCGTCGGACCACTTCTCGCCGTGGAGCGAGCGGCAGGGGCAGTCCGGCTTCGCCTGGTCCTGGCTGGGGGCGGCGCTCCAGGCCACCGGCCTGCCGTTCGGCGTGGTCAACGCGCCGGGACAGCGCTACCACCCGGCGATCATCGCCCAGGCGATCGGCACCCTCGGCGCGATGTTCCCCGGCAGGTTCTGGGCCGCGCTGGGCACCGGGGAGGCGAGCAACGAGCACATCACCGGGGAGCGCTGGCCGCGCAAGGCGGTGCGCACGGCGCGGCTGCGCGAGTGCGTCGACGTCATCCGGGCACTGCTGGCGGGCGAGGAGGTGAGCCACGACGGGCTGGTCACCGTGGACCGGGCGCGCCTGTGGACCCGGCCGGAGACCCCGCCGAAACTGGTGGGGGCGGCGGTGAGCGTGGAGACCGCCCGGTGGTGCGCCGAGTGGGCCGACGGGCTGATCACCGTGAACGCGCCGCTGGAGACGCTGCGCGAGGTCGCGGACGCCTACCGGGAGGCGGGGGGCCGCGGAAAGCTGGCGCTCCAGGTCCACCTGAGCTGGGCGGAGAGCAGGGAGGAGGCCGAGGCGGTCGCCCACGAGCAGTGGCGCAGCAACGTCTTCCGCCCCCCGGTCTGCTGGGACCTCGACACGGCCGAGCTGTTCGACGTGGTGTCGGAGGAGGTCGCGCCCGGCCGGGTCGCCGAGGTGGTCAACGTCTCCGCCGACCTGGGGTGGCACGCGGCCCGCATCAACGAGTACGCCGAACTGGGCTTCGAGGAGATCTATCTGCACCACGTCGGCCAGGAGCAGTCGGCGTTCATCGACGCGTTCGGCGCGAAGGTCCTCCCGCAGCTCAGGTGACGTTTCGACATATTTTCGAAACGAGAATGTCGCGAGCGGTTCACATGCCGGGGGTGGATGTTCTACATTTGCTATGGGAGCGCTCCCATAGCTGAGGAGAAGCCAGTGTCCCCCCAGAACGGCTCGCTCATGGCGCCATCGGACCTCACCCACACCGTCGAAGGCCTCCTGGCCGCGGCCCCCGCGAGCGTGCGCGAGGCCCGTTCCCTGGTCCGCCGCGAGCTCCCGGGCTGGGGCGCCGAAGACCTGGTGGACGACTGCATGCTCATCGTGAGTGAGCTGGTCACCAACGCCGTCCGCCACGGGGGCGCGGCCTGCGCGCTGCGCCTCGGCGGCGACGGCGCCCACGTGTACGGCGAGCTCTTCGACCCGGGCGCGGGCGCGCCCCGGATGCGCGAGGCGGACACCGAGGCCACCGGCGGCAGGGGCCTGCAGATCGTCGACGCCCTCGCCGCCGAGTGGGGCGTGTCCTGGCCCGAGTCCGGCGGGAAGATCGTCTGGTTCGTGCTCGGTGGCGGATGCATGCCGTACGGAGCGCTCCACCGCGCGTCGGGCGCCTTCGCCTGATCCTTGCCGGTCGTTCCGGTCGTGTCGTCCGGTCGTCCGGGTCGGGCGTCCTCGCCTGATCCGCACCGGCGCGCGCCGGAGCCCTCCGCCCGGTCCGGCCCGGCCCGGATGTCCCTCCCAGGCTCTCCCAGGCTCTCCCAGCCTGTCCCGGCCGATGCCCTATCCCGGCCCGGGCTCTCCCGGCCCGGGCTCTCCCGGCCCGGGCTCTCCCGGCCCGGGCTCTCCCGGCCCGGGCTCTCCCGGCCCGGGCTCTCCCGGCCCGGGCTCTCCCGGCCCGGGCTCTCCCGGCTCAGAGCCTCCGGTGCGGGACGACAGCCGCCCTCCGGACGGTGCCGCCCTCCGGACGGTGCCGCCCTCTTCCCTCGGAGGGCGGGCGCGTTCCGGTCCCACCGGGCACGCCCGGGTCCGAGCCGTACGGTGTCCATGATCGGTGCGGCGGCATGACCTGCGATTACTGAGGCTGGCCGAAAATTTCTATCGTTAATGTCATTAAGTGTTAGTGACAGTGTCTTGACGGGCGATATCCCGTATCCATATCTTCGGCAAGTGGGAGCGTTCCCACGGGTGGTGGGAGCGCTCCCATCATACGTGCCGGTCACCATCGTGACCGTACGTCCGATGGAGTCCGCAGATTTCCGACGACCTCGGAGACCTGTCGTGGCTTCTGTCGGCGATGCCTGAGGCCGAAGGTCCGGGCATGTCGGCGCCCTGATGCGGCACCCGTCCGGGACGTTCCGGTGTCCTCCGGTACCGCTTCCGCGAAGCCGCGAGCCCTGGGCTTCCGTATGCCGGGGTCCGCGGAGCGCTGCGCATTCTCGTCCGTCGCGAACGGCCAATCGAATTTCCCTCTACAGGGAGAGTGTGATGACCTGCGCCTTCAATTCCTTAAATGACCGTTTCTGGATTCGTGTCCGTATTCACAGGCCGGCGAACCCGCGGTCACCATACGGAACCGGGCGGGTGCGGCGGGTGGACGGCCGGGCGGTGAGCCGGGAACCGCTCGCGGGCGAGGGCCCGGAACCGCTGACCGGAGCCGCCGAGGGCGCCCGCTGCGCGCCGCCGCACAGGTCCGCGGCATGACCCCCTGTCGCGGCACGACGAATCGGTGGAGACCAGATGACGGATGACGATCTCGCACGACCCCCGCTGCGGGGGAACGCCGGATCCGGGCCGCGGGCCGCGATCGTGGGCGCGGGGCTGTCCGGGTCCCTGCTCGCCCTGTTCCTGGCCCGGCGGGGCTTCCGGGTCGAGGTCTACGAGCACCGGGACGACCCGCGCCTGAGCAAGGACGAGGGCGACGGGCGCTCCATCAACCTGGGGCTGTCCGCACGCGGCATCCGGGCCCTGCGCCGGGCGGGGCTGATCGAGGAGCTGTGGCCGCACACCGTGCCGATGCGGGGACGCATGATCCACTCCCCTTCGGGTGAGCTGACGTTCCAGCCGTACGGCACGGCGGACCACGAGATCCTCTACTCGATCCGCCGCGGCGTGCTCAACGCGCTGCTCATCGAGCACGCCGAAGCCCTCGGCGGGGTGGCGTTCTTCTACGGGCTGCGCTGCGTCGACCTCGACGCGGACACCGGCACGCTGACGCTGTCCGACACGATCTCGGGGGAGACGCGGCGGGTCGAGGCCGACCTCGTGGTCGGTGCGGACGGGGCATTCTCCGCCGTGCGCCGGCTCATGCAGCGCGGCAGGTCCGCGGACCTGCACCAGGAGTTCCTCGAATGGGGGTACAAGGAGCTCACGATCCCGCCGGCGCCGGACGGCGGCCCGCGGACCCCGATCGAGGCGCTGCACCTCTGGCCGGCCCACCGCGCGCTGATCGTCGCGCACCCCAACACCGACAACTCGCTGACCTGCACGCTCTTCCTGCCGCACGAGGGCGGGTCGAGCTTCGCCTCACTCGGTTCGGGCGCCGAGGCCGAACGGTTCTTCCGCAGCAGGTTCCCGGACGCCCTGCGGCTCATCCCGGACCTGGCCGAGGAGTTCGAGGCCAACCCGGTCGGGCGCCTGGTCAGCGTGCGCACCTCGGCCTGGCACGCGGGGGAGCGGGTGGTGCTCGTCGGAGACGCCTGCCACGCCGTCTACCCCTTCTACGGGCAGGGCATGAACGCCTCCTTCGAGGACTGCCTCGTGCTCGACGAGTGCCTGGCCCGGCATCCCGCGGACCGGGGCGCCGCGCTGCGGGAGTACCAGGACCTGAGGCGACCGCACACCGACGTCCTGGCGGAGCTGTCGAAGGAGAACTTCCTGGAACTGCGCGATGGCCTGCGCTCCCCCGTGCGCCTGCTCCGGGCCCGCGCCGACCTGACGCTCAACCGGATCTTCCCCCGAGGATGGCAGCCGTTGTACACCATGATCTCGCACACCTCGATGCCCTACGGCGAGGCGCTGCACCGCGCCCGCCGTCAGAACGCGCTGCTCGGCGCGGCCGCGGCGGCGCTGTCCGCGGGAGCCGCCCTGGGGACGGCCGCGGCCCTCCGGCGGCTGCGGCGCCGTGCCGGAGCCCCCGCGAGGAGGACCGGATGATACGCCATCCCGACCGTGAGGACCTGGTCCTCTTCGAGATGGGGGACCTCGACCTGACACCGCCGCCGCCGGACGTCGCCGGGCACCTTCCCGTCCTGCGCACCGTGCGGGAGTGGATGGGCGACTACCTGTGCAGGCCGCTGCCCGAACTGGGCCGCAGGGGAGCCGTGTGCCCGTACACCTCGACGTCGATGGAGAAGGGCCGGACCTTCCTCGCGGTACGGCCGGGCCACCCGGCCGACGCGGAGGAGGCGGCGCACTCCGTCCGGCCGTACCGCGAGTGGTTCATGCGGCTGGCTCCGGCCGGGGAGACCCTCTCCACCTACACCACCCTGATGATCCTCTTCCCGGACGCGCGCCGGGAGGACCTCCCGGTCATCGACGCGGCCCAGGCGGCGCTGAAGGCGGAGTACGTCTCGGAGGGGCTCATGATCGGTGAGTTCCATCCGGGACCGCCCGACAAGCCGGGCCTGTGGAACCCCGACCTGCGTCCGCTGTCCAGCCCCGTGGCGATGCTGGTGATCAGGCGCATGGTGGCGACCGACTTCCCCTTCCTCCGGGACGACGACGACCACGTGCGCTCCTACCTGTCGTGGTTCGGGGACGAGGTGCCCTCGCATCTGAGGGAGTCGGTGCGCGCCGCCGCCGCGAGCCTGAGCTGACGGGACCACCGGGCCGCCCGGCACCCGGGCCGACGGGACCGCCGCCCGCCCGGGTGCCGGGGCCGTCGGGAGTCCGGGCCGATGAGACCACCGGGTGCCCGGACCGCCGGGCACCCGGACCGACGAACCGACCGAGGAGCGACGTGCCACTCGACCTGCCGCCCGACGAGGCCGCGACCCTGCGCCGAGGAGAGGGCCCGGCCGTCCAGATCGACCTGATCCAGACGATGATCTTCCACGCCGCGGTGGCCGCGCTGCGGCTCGGCGTGTTCAGCGCGCTCGAACGGGGACCGCGTGAGCTCGGCGCCCTCGCCGGCGAACTGGCCGTGGACGAGGCGAACCTCCGCGCGCTGCTGCGCCTGCTGGTCACCGGCGGCTACCTCGCCGAGGGTGAGGACGGCTACGAGCGGACTCCGGCCGGGGCGTGGCTGGCCGGGCCGGAGGACGGGTTCGGCGCCGTGCTGGACTTCTGGCACTCCCTGATCGGCGGGCTCTGGCAGGGCCTGGAGGAGACCGTGCGCACCGGAAAGCCGCAGCGGGACTTCTACGCCTGGCTCCAGGAACGCCCCGGCGTGCTCACCGGATTCCAGGGGATCCAGCTCCGCATCGCCGAGTGGCTGGAGGAGGAGGTGCTGGAGCTCGCCGGGCTGCCCGGCGACCCGGCCCGCCTGCTGGACCTCGGCGGAGGGCACGCCAGGTACAGCCTCGCCTACTGCCGCCGCCACCCCGGACTGTCCGCGACCGTCCTCGACCTGCCCGAGGCCCTGGAACCGGGACGCGCGGCGGTGGAGGCCGAGGGGCTGACGGACCGCTTCACCTTCCTGCCCGGGGACCTCCGTACGGCCGAAGCGCCCGAGGGGCAGGACGTCGTGCTGCTGTTCAACGTGCTGCACGGCTTCCCCGCCGACACCGCCCGGGCCCTGGTGGACCGGGCGGCGGGAGCACTGCGCCCCGGAGGGAGGCTGATCGTGATGGAGACCCTCCCCGACCCGGTCGGCAGCGTTCGCGAGGAGGCGTTCACCCGCGGCTTCGACCTCAACCTGATCCACACCCAGGGCGGAAGGCTCCACCCGGTGGAGACGATCGCCGAGTGGATGGCGGCGGCGGGCTGCGGCTCAGCCGAACGCCGCGACCTCACCCGGTCGGCCGCCTTCTGCCTACTCGTCGCCGACCGCGAGGGCTGAGGCGCCGCGTCCCCGCCGCGCTCCGGCCCCTCGCCCGCCGTCCTCCGAGACCTCCCCGTCCCCGGTCCCGCTTCCGTTCCCGCCGTCGCCGGTCCCGGTCCCGCTCCCGCCGGCGTCCCCGTCGCCCCCGACCGCACCGTCATCCGGGGCGGCGGCGGGGTCGGAGGCAGCGTCGGGGACGTCGTGCTCCAGCCGCCGGAGCGCGGGGACCAGCATCACGACGACCGCCAGCAGGACCAGCAGGATCCCGTCCGCCAGCACCACCGCGGCGAGGCCGCGCGCCTCACCGACCCCGACGACCGCGCCCAGCGAGCCCGTGAGCGGGCCGCCGGGCTCCAGGGCGGGACCCACGACGTTCTCGGCCAGCGGGGCCGCCAGCAGGTAGGCGGCGGGCATCGCGAGCTGGCCGAGGGTGTGCGAGGTGCCCATGACCCTGCCCAGCGAGGCCGGCTCGACCTTGCTCTGCAGGACCGTGACGACGGTGCCCTGGACCACGGGCAGGGTGAACAGGAACACGGCCGCGGCGACCCCCACGACCACCGCCGACGTCCAGGGCGCGTGCAGGGCCAGGGCCGCTCCGCCGAGCGCCATGAACACCGCGATCCCGGCCACCCGCCGCTTCGGCCCGCCCCACGCGCCCATGAGCAGCCCGCCCGCGAAGAGCCCGGACCCGCCCGCGAACATCAGCACGCCGAGGGTGGCCGCCGAGGAGAAGGACAGGATGAGCGGCTGGACCAGTACTCCGGCGACCCCGAAGAGGAAGTTGTACGCGGTCAGCATGAGGACGAACGCGAGCAGCGCGGGCCGGGCCCGCAGATACCGCAGGCCGAAGGTGAGGTCCGAGCCGAGGGACGGCCGCCCGGCCCGCTCCGCCGGGTGCAGGACCGGGGCCGGCAGGCTCACCACCAGCAGCGCGCCCATCGCGACGGCGAACGACACCAGGTCGACGACGAGCACGCCGACCATGCCCACGGCCCCGAGCAGTGAGGCGGCCAGGAGCGGGGCGGCGATCTGGATCGCGGTGGCAGCCTGCATGAGCCCGTTGGCCCGGCCCAGGTGCCGCTTGGGGATCAGCATCGGCGTCATCGCCTGGTAGGCGGTCAGGTGGAAGACCCCGCACGCCGCGCTCACCGTCGCGCCGACGTACACGTGCCACACCGCGAGCGCGTCCAGGTACAGCAGGACCGCGACCGCGGCGGTGGACACCGCCGCGAGGCTGTCGGTGACCACCATGACCGTCCGCCGGTTGAAGCGGTCGATCGCCACCCCGGCGAACGGCCCGGCGACCAGGCCGGGGAGCATGGAGCTCAGCATCACGAAGGCGAACAGGGTGGCCGACCCGGTCGTCTGGAACACCCACACGCCCAGGACGAAGGAGGTGATGCTGGAGCCCACGCCGGACACCAGCGAGGCCAGCCACACCCCGCCGAACCTGACCAGGTCCCCTCGCGCGGTCACGACCCGCTCCCCGCGCCCGGCAGCCGGCCCGCGGCGGCGAACGCGTCCAGGTAGCGGCCGAGCAGCCACGGTCCGTCGGGTGCGGGCGGCACCCCCGCCCCGCTCAGCCACTTCTCGGTCCGGGTGCAGTCGAACAGCGGCCGGTCGAAGCGCGGCTCGGTCTCGGCCAGCCCGGCGGCGAACGGCTCGAGCGCGATCGGCTCCCCGGCGGCCGACCGGGCCTGTACGGCGGCCCGCCACCGGGACCAGGGCACCAGGCGGGCGGGGCGCCCGCGCTCGGCCAGGGCCGCGGCGATCCGCGGGTAGCCGACCGTCGCCGGATTGAAGTAGTGCAGGTCGTGAGGGGGGGACTGGGCTGAGGCGATCGCCGCGGCCACCCCGCCGGCCACCTGGTCCACCGGGGACAGGTCCTCCTCGAAGCCCAGCTCGGGCACCATGCCGATCTGGGCGCAGGTGATCAGCAGCCGGCCGAAGTAGTCGTCGGGAGCCCCGATCCCGGTGCGGCTGTCCCCGCCGATCCGGGCGGGCCGGTGCACGGTCACCGGGATGCCGCGCCGCCGTGCCGGTTCGGCCAGCCGGTCGGCCACCCACTTGCTCTGGTTGTACCCGCCGCCGAGCCCGCCGGGGTCCTCCGGCGGATCGAGCTCGCTCACCGGCCGCCCCCGGTAGGCGTCGCCGAGGTACACCCCCAGGGTCGAGAGCAGGTGCACCGGGACTCCGCCGCCCAGCGCCGCGAGCCGCAGCACCTCCACCGTGCCCGCCACGTTCGGCGGGTGCAGCAGGGCGTACGGCTGGGCGAAGTTGACCAGCCCGCCGCTGTGGCAGACGGCGTCCACCCGCAGGGCCAGCTCGCCGAACGCCTCGGCGCCCAGCCCCAGGCGCGGCGCGGCCAGGTCACCGGGCAGCCCCACCAGCCGGGGGTCGCCGGAGACCCGCTCCAGCCCGTACCGGACCAGGTTCTCCCGCACCCGCCGCAGGGCGTGCTCCGGGGAGCCGGCGCGCACCAGGCAGATCAACCGGCCCGTCGTGCGCTCCAGCAGCTCGGCGACGAGATGCGCGCCGAGGAAGCCGGTGGCGCCGGTCAGCAGGAACGTCCCGGGGTCGCGCCGGGCGGAGGTCCGGGCGGAGGTCCGGGCGACCACCGCCACCTCGTCCGGCAGCCTCACCTCGGCCCGCAGGTCCGGTGCGTCGTCGTCCGCGTCGCCGTCGCGGGAGCCGCCGGCGCGCGCGGTGACCAGCGCGGCGAACTCGGCCAGGTCGGCGGCCTCGAACAGGTCGCGGGCGGAGGGGCGCACGCCGAGTTCGGCGTGCACCCGGGTCACCACCTCGGCGATCCGCAGGGAGTGCCCGCCGAGGGCGAAGAAGCCGTCGTGGCGGCCCACCCGTTCCACGCCGAGCACGTCGGCCCAGACCCGGGCGAGCGCCTCCTCCACGGGACCCCGCGGCGGGGTGTGCTCCTCCGGTCCGGAGCCGCCGGGCTCGGGCACGGGCAGCGCCGCGTAGTCGGTCTTGCCGTGCGCGGTGCGGGGGAGGGCGTCCAGCCGGACGAAGAGCGCGGGCACGAGGTAGTCCGGCAGCCGCTCCCGCAGGTGGCGCCGGAGGTCACCGGGTTCGCCGCCGGTCACGTAGGCGATCAGCCGGTGGTGGCCGGCCGGGTCGGGCAGGGCCGCGACCGCCGCCTCGCCCACCGCCGGATGCGCCGTCAGCGCCGTCTCCACCTCGGCGGGCTCGACGAGGTGACCGTGGATCTTCACCTGCCGGTCGGCCCGGCCGAGGAACTCCAGGGACCCGTCGGCCAGCCACCGGGCCAGGTCGCCGGTGCGGTACATGCGCGAGCCCGGCGCGGCGGCGAACGGATCGGGCACGAACCGGTCGGCGGTCATCGCCGGGTCGCCGAGGTATCCGCGGGCCAGGCAGTCGCCGCCCAGGTACAGCTCGCCGGGCGTGCCCACCGGGGCCCTCCCGCCGTGCCGGTCGCAGACGTACGCGCGGACGTGCGGGAGCGGCCGCCCGATCGGCAGGTGCGCGGCGCCCGCGGTCACCACGCCGTTCCCCGCACCGGCCACCGTGCCGTTCACCACGCCGTTCCCCGCACCGGCCACCGTGCCGTTCACAAGGCCGTTCCCCGTGCCGTTCACAACGCCGTTCACAACGCCGTTCCCCGTGCCGTTCACAACGCCGTTCCCCGCGCCGGCCGGCGCGCGGTTCACTGCCCCGCCCGCCGTGCCGTCCACCGTGTCGTAGACGGTGGCGCAGACGGTGGCCTCGGTCGGGCCGTAGTGGTTGACGAGCCGCACCCGGCCGCCGGTGGCCCGCGCCCAGGCGCGCACCGCGTCCATGGGTACGCGCTCCCCGCCGATCATCATGAGGTCCACCGGCCAGTCGCCGGGCACGCCCGTCCCGTCCAGCTCCCCGGCCCAGCGCCGCCACAGGGCGGCCGCGGTGTCCACGGCCGTCACCCCCCGCTCGGCGCAGAACCGCACGAGCTCCGCCCCGTCGAGCAGCGCGGGCTCGGGATGGAACACCAGGGCCGCACCCGAGACCAGGGCGGGGAACACGTCCCCCACCGACGCGTCGAAGGTCAGCGGCGGGAGAACGAGCAGCCGCTGCCCCGGGCCGAACCCGTGGACGCGGACGAAGGACTCCGTCAGCCGGGAGAGCGTCCCGTGCGTGACCATGACCCCCTTGGGGCGGCCGGTGGAGCCCGAGGTGTAGATCACGTACGCCAGGTCGTCCGGGCCGGGACGGCCGGAGGGGGTCCCCCGCCCCGTGCCGCCGGGTGCCGGGGCGGAGACCTCGATGCCGCCGCCGCCCGCCGAGAGGGTCACCCGGGCTCCGGACTGCCGCAGGACGTCCCGCAGGCGGGCCGGCGGGTGGGAGGGGTCGAGCGGCAGGTACGCGCCACCCGCCTTGAGCACGCCCAGGATCGCCACCACGGCCTCCGGGCCGGGGGGCAGGACCACGCCGGCGAGCGTCCCCGGGCCCACGCCCGCACCGGCCAGCTCACCGGCGAGGTCGTCGGCGCGCCGGTCCAGCTCCCGGTAGGAGAGGGTGCGCCCGTCCCCCGCGACGACGGCCGGCGCCTCGGGCGTCTGCGCGGCCCGGAGCGCGACCAGCTCGTGCACCCGCGGCTCCGCGGCGCGCGCGGCCGCATCCCGTACGGCCGCATCCCGTACGGCCGCATCCCGTACGGTCCCGTCCCACCCGGCCTCGTCCCGCCCGGTGCCCGCCGGCAGGGCCGCGGCGCCGCCGGGCCCGTCACGGGTGAGGTCGACGTCCCACACCCGGGTCTCCGGCCGCGCCGCCAGCTCGGTGAGCATCCGCACCACGTGGTCCCTCATGCGCTCGGTGGTCCCGGCGTCGAAGAGGGCGGTGGAGTAGTCGATGCTGATGTCCATGTCGGCGCCCAGGACGGCGTACATGGTGAGGTCGAACCGGGCGCTCGGAGACGGCGTCTCCCACTCGCGCATGGACCAGCCGGGCACGCCGTGGTCGGACCGG
The DNA here is from genome assembly GCF_014647955.1 of Planomonospora antibiotica. Classification (NCBI taxonomy): domain Bacteria; kingdom Bacillati; phylum Actinomycetota; class Actinomycetes; order Streptosporangiales; family Streptosporangiaceae; genus Planomonospora; species Planomonospora antibiotica. The sequence goes on from NZ_BMQE01000030.1 coordinate 71,092, forward strand.
TCGGCGCCCTGGACGACCAGCATGACCTGGAAGACGGGGTTGTGGGCGAGGTCGCGGGGGGCGTTCACCAGCTCGACCACCTGGTCGAACGGGAACCTCTGGTGCTTGAAGGCGCCGAGGAACCCGGCGCGCGTGCGCCGGAGCAGCTCGGTGAGCGTGGGATTGCCGCGCACGTCGGCGCGCATCGCCAGGGTGTTGACGTACATGCCCACCGACCGGGCCAGCGAGGGCAGGTCGCGGTTGGCCACCGGTGTCCCGATGACCAGGTCCTCCACGTTGCACACCCGGGCCAGCGCCGCCGCGAAAGCGGTCTGCAGCACGATGTACGGCGTGCACCTCTCGCGCCGCAGCAGCGCCCGCAGCCCCTGGGCCACCTCGTCGGGCAGCCGCGCGGAGCAGCGGCCGGAGTCCGTCCCCTGCGCGGCGGTGCGCGGCCGGTCGGTGGGCAGCGGCAGCAGCGGCGGGACGCCGTCGAGCCGGTCGCGCCAGTAGTCGCGGTCGGCGCGGAGGGAGTCGGGGTCCTGGCCGGCCAGCCACACCGCGTAGTCGGGGAACTGCGCGACACCGCCGGGGGAGGCCGTCTCCGGCTCACCGGTCACGGCGGCACGGTAACCGGCGAACAGCTCGTCGGAGACGACCGCCAGGGAAGGCCCGTCGGCGACGATGTGGTGCACGCTCATCAGGAGCACGTGCTCGTCCTCGGCCAGGCGGAGCAGCGTGACCCGCAGCAGCGGCGGGCGGCCGAGGTCGAACGGCGCGGTCAGGATCTCCCGGGTGCGCCACCGCGCGAGCGACTCCTTCTCCTCGATCCCGGAGTCCGGCGCGGGGAGCGCGCCGAGGTCCTCGACGTGCAGCAGCCCGGCGAGCTCGTCCTCGGACAGGTCGTGGACGACCTGCTTCGGTCCGCGCTCCGTCTCCACGACGGCGGTGCGCAACGCCTCGTGCCGCCGGACCAGCGCACTCAGGGACCCGCGCAGCGCCGCCAGGTTGATCGGCCCGGTGATCCGGACCCCCAGCCACAGCAGGTAGGCGGCGCCGTCGAACCCGACGCGGTCCAGGAACCACAGGCGCTGCTGTGCCGGGGTGAGCGGTACGTCGTCGGAGGGACCGCGGGGCGGGATCTCCGAACCCGGCCGGGACCCGGGCGCCGACCGCCGCGTGTCCTTCCCGGGGAGTCCAGCCTTCGGAGCCATGTCACTCGGCATATGTCTCGACTCCTCCGACGGACCGGCTCGGGGGCATGCGGCGTCTACGGGATGTTCGATCTTTGGGAGCGCTCCCAAAGCTAGCGACGGTCTCCGCCGGGCGTCAAGGAGATCGCAGCCGGGGTCCTCTCCCCCCTGTGCTGCCGGGGGAACGGGGCGAGCCGACCGGTTCCGCGGACCGGCCGCAAGGACCTGCGGGGGCGGAGACGGGGGCGCCGGTCCCGGGGCAGGGTTCCGGATTTCTCCTTCACTCGGACCGGTGGGAGCCGATGAGTCAGGTCACAGCCGTCTGCTGTGACCTGACTCATAAAGGGAACACCGTGGAATCCATGAACACGCATGCGGCCGCGGGCGGCCGCCGCCGGCTCTGGGGCGATCTGCCGGTCGGCGTGAAGATCGGCGTCACCGTGCTGGTCACGCTCCTCGTGTCCTCCGCCGCCACGCTCGTCACGCTGGCCCAGACCAGCGCGGTGCGCTCGGCGGGCCAGTCCATCTACACCGGCAACGTCCAGCCGATGGTGGTGGCCTCCGACCTGCGCGACGTGCTCCGCGTGCTGCGCCTGGACCAGAACCAGGTCCCCCTGCTGGAAACGGGCTCCGAGGACCTGCGGAAGATGCTCGACAAGATCGACGGCGACATCGAGAGCATCAACGGGCTGCTGGAGGAGTACGGCCCGATCGCCGCCGCACCGGAGACGGTCGCGGAGTTCCGCCAGAGCTTCGACGCCTACACCGCGATCGCCGAGCAGCAGATGCTGCCCGCCGCGATCGAGGGCGACGTCGCGGCCTACATGTCGATCAAGGACACCGGGGCGGCGAACGCGCCCTGGGAGGAGTGCAAGACCCTGCTCAAGGAGATGGTCGAGGCCGAGAAGACCGAGGCGGCGGCCACCGCCGCCGACCTGGACGGCAAGTACGACACGGCCGTGACCCTCTCCCTGGTCTTCCTCGGGGCGGCCGTGCTGCTCGGCGTGGCGCTGGCCGTACGGGTGTCGCGGGGCATCAGCCGCCCGCTGCGCCGGGTCGCGGACGCCCTCGGCGCGGTCGCCGACGGCGACCTGACCATCCAGGTGCCGCAGACCGGTACCCGCGACGAGGTCGGCGTGATGTCCGAGGCGCTGAGCCGCTCGCTGGGCGCCATGCGCGCCAGCGTCCAGGACGTGCAGGACCAGGCGGGACGGCTGACCGCGGCCTCCGCGGAGCTGACCGGCCTGGCGGCGCGGATCGAGTCGGGCGCCACCGTCACCGCGGCGCAGTCGCAGAGCGCGGCCTCGGCGGCCGGGCAGGTCTCGGCCAGCGTCACCACCGTGGCCGGGGCCAGCGAGGAGATGAACGCGGCGATCGCCGACATCTCGCGCAGCGCCGCCAGCGCGGTCCAGATCGCGCAGCAGGCGCAGAACGTCGCCTTCCAGACCAACGCCTCCGTCGCCGCCCTGGGTACGGCGAGCAGCGAGGTGGGCGACGTCGTCAAGGTGATCAACAGCATCGCCGAGCAGACCAACCTGCTGGCGCTGAACGCGACCATCGAGGCGGCGCGGGCGGGGGAGTCCGGCAAGGGCTTCGCGGTCGTGGCGACCGAGGTCAAGGAGCTGGCCCAGGAGACCGCCAAGGCGACCGAGGAGATCAGCCGCAAGATCCAGGCGATCCAGGGCAGCAGCGCCGAGGCGGCGCAGGCGCTGTCGGAGATCACCGGGATCGTCGAGCGGATCAACGAGCACCAGACCACGGTGGCCTCGGCGGTGGAGGAGCAGACGGCGACCACGCAGGAGATCAGCCGCAGCGTCGGCCAGGCGGCCACCGGCATGGACCAGATCGCGCGCAGCGTCGCCGACGTCTCGCAGGCGGCGGAGGAGTCCAACGCCGGCGCGGCGCAGGCGACCGGGGCCGCCCGGCAGCTGGCGGACCTGGCCGTCGGCCTGAACCGGTCCGTCGCGCACTTCCGGGTCTGACCCCCGGCACCGCGGTGATCGACTCCAGGAGACGTTCCCGTTAGGGTTGGGCGCTTTGTTCGGTTGACCCTTCTTGTCTCCAGGGGATACACGTGCGCCTTCCTCGTCTCGGCCGCCGGTACCGCTTCGGGTGGCCGGCGGCACTGCTCGCGGGCGGCTACACGGCCGCGGTCGTCGTGGCCGGTGCCGCCGCGGCGGCGGGAGACGACGGATTCCTCTGGCGGCTGCTGGTCCCCTCCGGCGGGTGGACGGGATCGGAGATGGCGGGCTGGTCGGTGCTCCCGCTGGTCCTGGCCGGGGCGGTGCAGGGCTGGGCGCTCTGGCAGATCCTCCGCGGACCGGCGGCCGGCGACCGCGTCCGGCGGGCGGGGGCCGTCCGCCTGCTGCGCTGGACGTTCTACGCGGACGCGGCCCTCTACCTGCTCGTCTACCGGTTCCTCGGATTCGAGGCGCCCTGGTGGGTGGACCTCTCGTGGAGCCTGGTGCAGTTGGCCTTCGTGCTGCTGTTCCACCGGGTGACGGCCGGGTCGCCCGGGGTGCTGCGGTTCGCCGTGCTCGCGCTGGGATCGCTCACCGCGGCGGCCTCGCTCGGCGCGCAGGCGTGTGAGGCCCTCGGCCTGTCCGCCGCGGGAGGGGTCTTCACGTCCGTGCTGCTGGACGGGATGCCCTGGACGCTGTGGACGGTCCTGGTCCTGGTGTCGCAGCGCCGGGACGGCCGGTGGAGCAGGACCACCGTGCGGATCGGCGCCGCGGACCTGGCGATGACGTTCCTCGTCCTGCCGCTGGCCGCCGGCGCCGAACGCTCGCTCAGGGGCTTCTCCTCCGGAGACCTCGGCTTCATGGTGTCCGCCGCTCTCACGCTCGTCTCCCACGTCCTCACCCCGGTCTGGCTGGCCCGCTCCGCGCACGACCTCGCCGGGCCGCCCGTGCGGGCCGTGCGGGCCGTGCGGGGGGAGGAGATCGCGCCGGGTGCGGAGACCGGATCGGAGACGCGAGCCGTATCGAGTGGGGACGGCGGGCGGGGCACGGGAGCCGGGCCCCGCCGGGAGCGGCCGGTCGAGGTACGGGCCCCGCTCGGACGGTGGCCGCTCGCGGCTGCGGCGGTCGTGCTGCCGGCGCTGCCCGTGCTCGCCGGTCTCGCCCGCGGGGTCCCCTTCTGGCTCGGACCGGAGGGACCGGTCAGCGGGTTCCTCGGCAGTCCCGCCCTCCACCCGCTCTCGCTGCTCTGGTTCTACGCCGACCTCCTCGTCGGGGCCGGCGGCCTGGCCTTCCTGGCCCTGGTCGCGGTGGTGCGCCGGACCCGCCGCCTGATGCGGACGGCGGCGGGCGTGCTGCTCCTGGCCGCGGTGATCGGAGCGGTCACCGTGTTCGTCCCCCCTGCCGGTCCGGAGGCCACCGGCTCGGGCGTGCTGGTGATCAGCAACGTCTCCTTCGGTTCCGGAGGCCCGGAGGCGTACCCGGACTGGGTGTTCGCGCCGGGGGCGCAGCAGTGGGATCGCGGGGCCTTCCTCGGCATCTCACCGCTCTGGCACAGCGCCGCCTGCACCGTTTCGGCGCTGATCCTGCTCCTGCGGTACGGCCGGGGCCCGGCCCGGCGCTCGCCGTACCGGACGGCGGCGGTGTGCGCGGTCACGGTGGCGGCGCTGTGCCTGCTCCCCGCGGCGGACCTCGCCCGCGGCCCGTTCACCACCGAGGGCGACTGCGGACGGCTTCAGCCGACCGACGGGTACGGGTGGCGTGCCGAGGCTCCTCCGCTGAGCGACGAGCTGACCTTCGTGTGCGCGGTGCGCGCCGCCGGGGAGACGCTGCCGTCCTGGCAGGACCTGTCCGACCCGGAGCTGCTGGCGTACGGCCGCCGGCTCTGCGGCGTATACACGCGGAACGACCCCGGGGAGATCGCCCGCGTCCGTGCGGTGAACGGCGTCGACGTGCGCGAGTTCACGTACGTCATCGACGAGGTCTGCCCGGCCGCCGACGCGGTGGTCAGGGCGGAGAGGGCGGAGGAGGAACGCGAGATGCGGGAGTGGGAGGCGGAGCAGCAGCGCATGTGCGACGAGGCGCCCCGCCACCGCCCCCTGATCCGGCCGGCGTCGGCGACGGTGGTCGGAAAGCCGGTGCGGACGGACTACGGGGTGCTGGAGGCGTACGAGGAGACCTCCGACGGCGACCCGAGCGGGGACGGCCTGCTCGACCGCGCGCAGGAGAACGGGCTGGTGGCCGGGCTCCCCGGCCATCTGATGGTCCGGATCCACTCCGACGCGCCGACCTGCCTCACGCTCGAGACCTACCCGCGCCGCCCGCCCGTGGAGACCAGGGGCTGGCAGCACGTCGTCGAGGTGGGCTACCGCAGCCCGGGCGGGATGATCGAGCTCGGCGACCCGATGAGCGGTCCGGAGTATCCGAACCTCGCCCTGCGCGGCAGGGCAGGTGACTACCGGATCCGGGTGCACTACGCCTGGCTCCCGTGGAAGGGCGAGGAGCACGCCGGCCCGCAGCGGCTGCTGATCATGGCCTATCCCGGGCGCGGGGACGGCGTGGTCGTGCACCGGAGGCGCACCGGGCCCTGACCGCGGTTCCCGCACGGACCGGTGGGGCGTCTCCCCGGCCCCGGTTGCGAGGGGGACCACCGACCTGACGAGAGGTGATGAGCGCTCCTGGCTGTACGGGATCACCACCAACCTGATCGGCCAGCACCGCCGCAGGGAGATCGCGCTTTACCGGGCGCTGAGCCGCACAGGGGTGGATCCGGTGGTGGAGCCGTTCACCGACGAGGTGGAGCGGCGGGTGACGGCGAGCGCGGCGCGGCAGCGGCTGGCCGGGGCGCTGGCGGGGTTGTCCCGCAAGCATCGCGACACGTTGTTGCTGGTCATGTGGGCGGAGCTGACGTACGAGGAGGCGGCGCGGGCGCTCGGCGTTCCGGTCGGGACGGTGCGCTCGCGGATCAACCGGGCCCGGTCCGCGCTGCGGCGCGCGCTGCGCGGGCTGGACCCGGCGGCGGAGGACGGAGGGAGAGACCGATGAGGGAGATCGACCACGAGTTCGGCCTGTTGAAGGAGATGCGCGCGGAGGTGCCCGAACAGCACGACCTGAGCGGTGTGGAGCGGCGCATGGAGGAGATCCGGGCCGGGCGGCGGCCGGCGGAGCCCCGTCACCGCTCACGGCCATGGCCACGGCTTCGGTGGGGACTCGCTGTGGCCACGGCGTGCACTCTGGGCGCGGGCGCATGGCAGCTCACGCAGAACAACGTGCAGGAGGTCCAGCCCGCGGTGGCGCACCAGCCGGTCCCGGCCGCGACCGTGCTGGAGCGGGCCGCGCTGGCCGCCGCGGCGACCGAGGTCGCCGAGCCCCGTTCCGACCAGTGGTTCTACCGGAAGCAGACGCAGCACATGTCCGGCGGAGGCCTGCCGACGTACGAGAGCTGGCACAGGCTGGACGGCACCCGGACCGCTGTCCGCGAGGAGGGCGGTGAGCTGAAGGTCACCGACGCCGAGCGGGGCCCCACGCACCCCGGGAAGACCCTGCGGGAGATCCGGGAGCTGCCCACCGACCCCGACGCGCTGCTCCGGCACTTCCGCGCCATGGAACGGGAGCTGACGCCGCTGTCGATCTGCGCGCCGCGGTGCCCGGCGGGGACCGAGCAGGACGTGAAGGTGTTCGGCGCGATCGGCTGGTACATGAGCCACGGCCCGCTGGTCCCGCCGGACACGGCGGCCGCGATGTACCGGGCGCTGGCCAAGATCCCGAACGTCGCGATCGAGGAGAACGCGACCGACGGCGACGGGCGCACCGGCGTCGGGGTCGTGCTCGACCTGGGAGCGGCAGGCAAGGGCGTCTACATCCTCGATGCCCGGGACTACCGCTACCTGGGGCTGAAGGTGGTGCAGGGTGAGGAGACCTCGGCGATGTCCGTCCTCGGCGCCGGCATCGTGGACGAGCCCGGCCGGCTCCCCTGACCCGGCCGGGTGGGACGCCATCCTCTTCGGGGATGAGGCGCAGTGCCTTGTGGCTGACGAGGTAGACCCCGCCGACCAGGTAAGGGCCGGTCACTCGCCCTCCAGCAGATGCTGGTTGGCGTCGGCCCGGTGCTCGGAGAACCAGTCGATGTCTTCGGAGAGGTCATCGACCGCTCCGGGCTCGTCTGCCGGCAGCGGATATGGATTGCCGGTTTATAAGGGACGTGTTCGCGCCTTTCGGGGTTTGATGTGTTTGGTCGGCCTTATGGCGGAGCGATCGGGAAGCGGCCAGGGGGATCATGGAACCGAGGTTACCGGGAGAGACCCCGCAGGGGGCGTCAGGGGCAGGAGCGTCTGGACCGGCGGGAGCGGTGAGGACGGGGCCGTCATCGGCGGAGTTCGCGGGGATCGATCCGGGGCTGATGCTGGAGTTCGTCTCCGCGCTGGAGCGGGGCCGGGACGTGATCGGCGAGCAGTCGGAGCGGATCCGGCAGCTGCTCGCGGCGGCCGGGGTGCCGGCGGACGGGCTGCGGCCGATCGGGGAGATCGCGGACTGGATCGACGGCGAGCTGCCGGGGCTGCGGCGGCGCCAGGAGATCGCCCGCGCGACCAACGCGCTGCCGACCTGGGGGAAGCGCCCCGCGCTGGTCGCCTTCGACGAGGGCGCCTACCGCTCCCCGGCGGACTCCCGCAAGCAGGGCACGGCCTTGGGCGAGCGCCTCGCGGACATCGGGCCGGTCGGCTTCTGGGACCACCACGCGGACTCCGACCGGTACGCCCGGGTCGTCGCGGAACTGGAGAAGAACAAGCACGACGCCGACTTCACCGCGGCCTTCTTCGCCGCGCTCGGCACGGAGGGCACGCTGAAGCTCCCGCTGCTGCTGCGGGAGGGCCTGCACACCAAGACGTTCCGGGCGCCGCTCAGCCCGCCCGACCCCGACGAGCCGGCGCTGCGCACGCTGAGCCAGGCGTTCGGCAGCGCGGTCACGGGCGGGGCGCACGTCCCGGGGTTCGCGAAGATCAGGGACGCGGTACGGCGTGCGCAGCCGGGCGAGGAACGGGCCGGCGCCGACCTGCTGCTGAGCGCGGGGGAGTTCCCGGCCGAGTGGCTGACGGGGGTGGCGGCGGCCTGGGGAGGGCTGGCGAACCCGCGCAAGGTCTCCACGGGATTGATGTACGCGCTGGGCAACAACCCGGCGGCGGCCCGGCTGGCGATCGAGAAGGCGGCCGGGCCGTACACGAAGGACCAGAAGAAGCTGAGGGAGTATCTCAAGGCGTTCAACGGCCAGGTGCTCAACGGCCCTTCGGAGGACGCCAGGGGCGACGCCTTCGGGCGGATGCTGGCCGCCGCGGCCGGGGCGTACGACGAGAGGGACGGCGCGCACAGCCGGGAGGCGGCGGCGTTCGCCTTCACGGTGATGACGACGTTCGGCGACCTCAAGGTGCCGGAGGCGGCCCGGGTGCACCTGTCGGAGCTGGCCGGGGCGTACACCACGGAGATCACCGAGGGCGCGAACATCGGTGACGCCAACATGACCGAGCCGAGCGCCCTCAAGCCGACCACCTCGTCCCTGGGCCTGAAGTCGGCCTTCACCCTGAACCCGCAGGACGCCTACAAGTTCCTGAAGACCTTCGCCGACACGGACGAGAACCTCAAACCGTTCGAGGAAGGGCTGGGGCGGTTCTCCCAGCACCTGATCGCTGATGCGGCTGCGGCGACCAAGAAGACCGGAGACGTCGAGCATCTGGACCGTGTGTACAAGGCGCTGGGCAACGTCCGGGGCTTTGAGGTCGCCGCCGCCGAGAAAGTGCGGGGCGAGTTGGACGCTCTGGATGAGCAGGCGAAGAAACTCGAGGGGTTCGCCCTCGACTTGGGGCTCGGGGTGGGCGGTCTGGCTTTCGAGACGGTGCCCGGACAGCTGGCCTGGCTGGCGTTGAGCACGGGTTTCTCCGGCAAGGACGCGTTCTTACCTGAGGACGAGAAGCGGGTGGAAAAGCTGGACAAGAACGATGGGGAAGTGACGCTCGGCCGCCAGCACGCGATCGTGCAGACGCTCATGGCCAACGGCTTCAAGCCGAAGGTGACACCCGCCGAATATCAGGCAGCCTGTCCGCCGGGCGTCGCCATCGCCGATGCGGAGGGCAACCTCCGGCCGTTCTCCGACCTGCTCAAGCAAGGAAACAAGGGCCTCGTGGCTTTCGAGAAGTGGGCCGACCTCAACGGTATGGGCGGCTCTGACAACCTTTCGGTAGGAAAGCTGGCCAGCGACATGGCGGACTCGTTCGAAAGTCGTAATCAGCGAGGTAGGGAGCGGGGCCTGGCCTTCGACAGATAGGGCGTGATCTCGAAGGCCGACCGGATCATGAGATCGGAAGACATTCGGTCTCCCCTCGAGCCCCGTACTGTCCATCGGCGGGGGAATCCAGGATGATCACCGTGTTGTATTCATTGTTGGCGAGCTTGATAGGTCCATTTCCGTGATCTTCAATGATCTCGTATGGCGCGACCCGGGAAAGCGCCCCCAAGAGAAGGTCGTTGAGCCCGTCAGGCTTGCGTTGCGGGGCGGAATCCTTGCCTGTGGCCGCGAAGGTTCGCTTCGCCCTGCCCTCTCCGCAAGGGATGTCACGTTCGCCTGGGTCGGTGATCTTGACGTCCAAGGCGTGGCGCTGCTTCATCAGCTCGGTGATGTGGAGTTTCAGGGTCTCGCCCGCCTCGGCGGCGGTGGGTTCTTTTTCGGCGCAGCCGGAAACCGCCAATAACGTCATCGCGCAGATCAGGACGCCCTGCCGTACGAAACGTGCCATGAAGCCCTCCATGCCTGGCCGCATTTCCTGTAGATCTAATAATGTCCAACAGATCGGTCCGGTGTCCCGCCTGAGCAGAGGAATGGTCGTGAGTCACCCCTTGGACGGAACGGCCTCGGAGGCCCGGCGCAGGCTCCTGGAGCAGACCCTGGCGGAGCTCAGGACGCGGGTCGCGATCCTGGAGGCGGCGATGGACCCCGCCCACGGGCAGTTCACCGGCCGGTCCGTCTGGGTCGGCCCGACGGCCCGGAGGTTCGCCGAGGACCTCAGCGCCCGCCGGGTACGGCTCCGCCGGGCGGCCCAGGCCCTCATCGACACCGTGGAGGAGGAACTCCGCGCCGTTCCGGCGAAAGCCTCCGCCGGCCGCGACTGATCGTCTCCCCGGCCGCCGTTCAGCGGCCGGACCCCTCGGCCAGGAGCGGGCCGGTCTGGACGACCCTGCCCGGCGGCCCACAGGGCAGGGAAGGATCGGGGTCCTCCGCGAGCTGGAACCAGACCACCTGCCCGGCCGGGACGCCGTACCAGCCCCAGGTGGTGGCCAGTTCCCGGACCAGCCAGAGGCCCCGGCCGCCGCAGCTCTCGGCGCAGGCGTCCGTGCGGATCCGGGGCAGGCTGTCGGCCGAGCCCGCGTCGATCACGTCGATGTGGAGCGTTCCATCCCATTCGATGACCGCCACGCTCACCCGTCCGCCGGACACCCGGCCGGAGTCGGAGTGCCGTACGGAGTTCGCGACCAGCTCGGTGACGAGCAGCAGGGCGTCGTCGGTCCGGGCGTGGCCGGTGCCGTCCAGCAGGCCTCGCACGTAGCGTCTCGCCCGGGGCACGGCGGCGAGTTCACCGGGCAGGTCGGCCTGTCCCAGCAGCCGGGGCGCGGTCACCGTACGGCCTCCAGGATGCGCTCCGCCGCCGCCCGCATCGTGCTGCGGCCGCGCCGGGGCCGATCGAGGGTCTGCGGGTCGCGGCGGCGCCGGTCGCACGGCGGCCGGTGACGGGTCCGCTCCCAGGTGAAGACGGAGGTACGGCCGCGCTGCGCCATGGCGGCCCGGGGCCGCCGGCCCGGAGGGAGGAAGATCTCCACGCTCGGCCTCCCGGCGGGAGGGAGCCGCACCACGGAGTCGAACCCCAGCTCGTTCAACTCCCAGGCCAGCTCCACCAACTGGCTGCCCCACCCTTGAAGATCACGCGCTCTCATCTGATCGCTTGCCTTTCGTCGGCCCAGATCACACCGGCCTCGATGGTTACGGATAGTGATCTAACGTGTGCCTAGAGCATGCAACGGAGTTGGGTGCCATGCAACAGGATTGGCAAATTGCTCGGAAGTTAACTTCAACACTTTCTGTTGCCGAGCCGCTACTGTTGGTTCCAGGTCAAAGGAGGGTTGATCGTGAGGCAGGCTGCAAGTCCTACGGTGCGCAGGCGACGCCTGGCGTCTGAGTTGCGTCGTCTGCGAGAGCGTGCTCAGTTGACCATGGAAGAAGTTGGTGAACGGCTTGGCTGGTCAGCAACGAAGATCTCGCGGATCGAGACGGCTCGAGTCCGGGTGGGACTCAAGGACACCGAGCGCCTTCTCGACCTCTACGCGGTCGGCTCCGAGAAATACAGCGAGCTGATCGACCTTGCGAAGGACGCCCGGAAGAAGGGCTGGTGGCAGGCGTATGGTGATCTTCCTGCGGAGTACACCACCTACATCGGTCTCGAAGCCGAGGCCGCCTCAATGCGTAGCTTTGCGCCCACTGTCCTACCTGGCATCCTCCAAACTGAGGACTACGCCCGTGCAGTCATTCGTTCCGCTCTGTTCATCTCGTCGCCGGGGGAGATCGAGCGTCGAGTCGAGGTTCGCATGGCCCGGCAGGAACTTCTTGTCCAGGATGAGCCTCTGCGGCTCTGGGTCGTGCTGGACGAAGCCATCATCCGGCGTCCGGTCGGTGGAGCTGCCGTGATGAGATCTCAGCTCGACCGGCTCCTGGATGTGGCTGACCTGCCCAACGTCACCGTTCAGGTTCTGCCGTTCGCTGTGGGAGTCCATCCGGGCACGAATGGTGCGTTCGAGATCATGGAGTTTCCTGAGCCGGCTGATCCAGATGTGGTGTTCATGGAGAACTTCACTGGAAGCCTCTACATAGAACGAGAGACGGATGTTCACCGATATACAATGATTTTTGACCATCTACGGGCTAAGGCGCTAGATCCGGACAATTCTCGCCGCTTCATTACGGAGACGGTTGTCCAGTTCGAGTGATCACTTCCGGAAGGAGATATGGGATGCCCATGCCGGATCTGTCTCAAGTGAAGTGGCGGAAGAGCTTACTTAGCGGCAACGGCCAAAACTGCGTCGAGGTCGGTGTCTGGCGCAAGAGTAGCCGCAGCGGTGCGGCTCAAGACTGTGTCGAGGTCACGGTCGTTGACGAGGCTCCGGCGGTGGCCGGGCATAAGGCGGATGCCGAGCGGCTGTTCCTGGTCCGGGACTCCAAGGACCCCGACGGGCCGGTGCTGGCCTTCACGCCGTCCGAATGGGACGCCTTCGTCGATGGCGTCAAGAACGGCGAGTTCGACGATCAGGACTGATCATCACGGAGGTACGGCCACCGTGCGGCCTGCGGTGCCGGACATCACGAGGTCCGGGCCGTACCCGTCCCGGTACGGCCCGGACGTGTGATCGGGCGGGTCGTTTCGCAGCAGTCACGGTGACGGCCGACTGCGGCGGTTCGGCTCCCCCGCCGTCATGTCCGCCCTGGGGAACGCCGTTCTCGCCGACCGGCGGCCAAAATGGGGCGATGGGAACGAGACCCGGCCCGGAGGCGGCCGACGACGAGATCGGCTCCTGGCTCGACCGGCTCCACGACGCGCACGACGAGTTCGCCTACCGGTACGTCTACGCCGCCTACCTGGCCGTGCGGTCGCCCCGCCGGGAGCGGCGGGGCGGCGAGGTCGCCCTGACCGCCGAGCCGGGCGAAGGCCACCTGCTCCGTGCCGGGAGCGGGGATCCGGGCCTGCGCCTGCGTGACGACGCCGAATGTGAGGCCTTCCTGGCCTATCTGGTCGGCCGCTACTGCCGTGGCAGGCACTCCTCCATGGAGGAGTGGGAGGCCGCCGCCCATGACCGCTACGTGGCAGACCTGCGCGGATGGGAATAGGCGCGGGACCGGCTCCGCGGGTCTGTCGGTGGGCTGTGGCAGGATGCGGCGGAATCAACTGCAAGATCATCGGAGGTCGGTCATGTCGCCGGTACGTACGTCCGCGCCGCTGCACTTCGTGGAGCACGGGACCGGCACCCCGGTCCTGGCGCTGCACGGCTGGACGCCGGACCACCGGCTGATGCTCGGCTGCCTGGAGCCGGTCTTCGCCCGGCGTGACGGATACCGGCGGCTCTACCCCGACCTGCCGGGCATGGGGAAGTCGGCGGCTCCGGCCTCCGTGACGAGCGCCGCCGACCTGCTCGACGCCGTGCTGGCCTTCGTGGACGACGTCCTCGGCGACGAGCCGTTCCTGCTGGCCGGCGAGTCGTACGGCGGTTACCTGGCCCGCGCCCTGGTGGGGCTGCGGCCGGAGCGGGTGCTGGGACTGGCGCTGATCTGCCCGGTCGCCGACAGGCTGGGCGTCACCGAGCGCGTCCTCCCGGACTTCCAGGTGCTGCGGCCCGACCCCGGACTGCTCGCCTCGGCGGAGCCGCGGCTCGCCGAGGAGTTCGCGGAGATGGCGGTGGTGCAGACCCCGGAGACCCTGCGCCGGTTCCGCGACGAGATCATGGTCGGCCTCGACTGCGCCGACGCGGCGGCGCTGGAGCGCATCGCGCCGAACCGGTTGCTGGACCCGGAGCCCTCGGAGAGCCGGAGCTTCGACCGGCCGACCGTGATCATCGCCGGCCGTCAGGACCACGTGGTCGGTTACGCGGACGCGTTCGCGCTGCTTGATCACTACCCGCGGGCGACTTACGCGGTGCTCGACGTGGCCGGGCACAACGCCCAGTTCGAGCAGCCGGAGCTCTTCGACGCGCTGATGCTGGAGTGGCTCGACAGGGTCGCCGCCGAGAGGTGAGGCCCTCCCGCTCGCCGGTTCACGCCCTCACGACAGACGGGCGGCCCGCCGGAACCCGGTGGGCCTTCCGCCCGTCCAACTCTGCATGATCATGGTCCTCGCGCTGTCCCTCGCCCTCGCCCCCGTGCAGATCCCCGAGAACTTCCTGCTGAGTGAGAAAGCCGCCCGTGCACCCCAGACGGAGGAGGAGAAGGGCGAGGAGTGGTGGAAGATCAGCGACAGGCTCGACCAGCCCTTGTTGCTGAACCCGTGCAGACACAAGCGCGCCACGACGGCGGACCGCTCAGCCGTGCGCACGATCACCCACGACACCAGCGCGCCCTCGCACTCCGGCGAGCAACTCGTGATCCACCGGAACTCCAAGGCGGCCAGGACGGCCATGAGGAAGCTGCTCGCCGACGCCAGGCGGTGCGTGGCCCGGCCGTACGGCAAGCCGTACAGCTGGGCCGACGACGGGAGGACCCGGTGGGTGGTGAACCGCACGCGTCTGGCGGACGAGGCCTCGCTGATGCGCTTCATCATGGGGCCTCCTTCGTGGATACCCCGGCCTTCAGGCTGGGGAGGAAACGAAGCTCCCGCGTAGCGGGGCAGGGAAAGGCGAATCGCCGCCAGGGCGATTCGACGTCTACGGCCACCGGCCGAAACCCGCCGCTCACACGGAAACTGATACGATGTGAGGCATG
>NZ_BMQE01000031.1:0-80959 GCF_014647955.1 Planomonospora antibiotica
GACAAGTCGCATCCAAGCAGGCTGGAAGGCACCTTTCCTTGTGATCTCACATTCCGTCACCACTGCCGACGGCGCTGGTGAAACGCTCAGGCTGGTCGTCATGGAGGTCGCCACCCGACGAGTGCACCTGCTCGACGTCACCGATCACCCCACCGGGGAGTGGGTCGCTCAGCAGGCCCGGAACCTGATGATCGAGCTGGGAGATCGGGCCGAAGGCTTCCGCTTCCTCATCCGGGACCGGGATGCGAAGTTCACCACCGCGTTCGATGAGGTGTTCACCGGCACGGGCATCCGGATTCTGAAGACGCCTCCGGGGGCTCCGCAGGCGAACGCCTGCGTCGAGCGGTGGATCGGCGGGCTGCGCCGGGAGGTCCTTGACCGGATGCTGATCGTCAACGCCCGTCACCTGCGACGCGTACTGGCCGCGTACGAGGCTCACTTCAACGAGCACCGCCCGCACCGATCCCTGGGTCAAGCCGCTCCCCTTCGAGCCCTGCCCGACCCGGTCGAGGCCGATATCGAGGTCATCCGCCGTGATCGTCTCGGCGGGCTGATCCACGAGTATGCGCAGGTCGCATAGGGTGGCCGGGTTTCTGGCACCCACCCTGTTCGGCGGAGCGATTCGGGAATTCGTCCACAAGCTCAGAGCTCCTGTGGGTTATCCGTCGCCGCAGCTCGGTGGGCTTGCTGTCTGTTGACCGCTGGAATGGTCTTCGGAGGCATAGCGGCCCGGCGAGGTCTTCTGTCGTGCTCTTCCGGTGGCCGTCTGTGGGGTCTGACCCGAAGAAACGCACCTAAACGATCTACTGTGTGCCCGGTCCGTGCCCGCGAGCAAACATGGAGCAAACATCGCCGTTCTCCGGCTCGCGAAGACCCCGCCTGGCCCGAGAAATCGCAGGTCAGACGGGGTGCGAGTGGTAGGGCGCCTGGGACTCGAACCCAGAACCTACGGATTAAAAGTCAGCAGCCCGAATGCCGTCCGGTGTCACGGCGTGCTGTCTTGCGCCGTCCTGTCCGGAAGCGTCCTTGCCGTTCTGCCGGGCCGTGACACCGAGTGCCGCGCCGTATCAGGACACACGAGCAAACACCGAGCAAACATAGGGCCTTTGACCATTATTCACTGTCGGCCGCCAAGGGCGCCTGCTTCGGTGAAGTTCCAGGTCAAGCCTCATGTGACGAGTTTTGACGCGGTACAGGGTGCGCACCGTACGGGCCGAGTGCACCGACCGCATGCTGATCTACAACGAACGGCACGGTGGCGTCCCGGATGCGGTGTAAAAACAGCGGGCGTAGGTTGCCGTGTTGAACCGACCAAAGTTCGCACAGCAGGAGACCTACGCCCGTGGCACGCAGACTATCGCCCACCCAGGCCATCCGCGCCGAGATCGACGCCCTGTTCACCGACGGCCGCGACCTCGTCGAGATCCTTGAGGACGTCGCCCGCCTGGGCGCCCGCCTGATCATCCAGACCGCCGTCGAAGCCGAGGTCGAGGCCTTCCTCGGCCGCGCCCGCTACCAGCGCACCGCAGCGGTCGGCGAGGAGACGACCGTGCGGCCCGGCCACCGCAACGGCCACTGCCCCACCACCATCAAGACCACTTCCGGACCGGTCACCATCGCCCGCCCCAAGCTGCGCGGCACCACCGAGGCGTTCGCCTCCCGCCTGTTCGGCACCGGCGTCACCCGCACCCACGCCCTGGAGACCCTCGTCATCGCCTCCTTCGTGCGCGGCCTGTCGGTCCGCGACGTCGAAGCGACCCTCGCCGACGCCCTCGGCCCCGAAGCGGCCCTGTCCAAGTCCACGGTCTCGGCGATCTGCCAGGCCATCGTCGCCGAGTACGACACCTGGTGCCGGCGCGACCTGACCGCCATCGAGCTGGACTACCTGTTCGTCGACGCCTCGCACTTCAAGATGCACGACGGCGCCCGCGCCGAGCCGGTGCTGGCCGCCTGGGGCATCACCACCGGCGGCAAGCCCGTCTTCGTCGGCCTGGCCGCCGCCGGATCCGAATCCACCGACGCCTGGGGCGACTTCCTGGCCGATCTCGTCGGCCGCGGTCTGCGTCCGCCGCTGCTGGTCGTCTCCGACGGCGCACCCGGCCTGATCAGCGCGGTCGAGCAGGTCTTCCCCGCCTCGCTGCGCCAGCGCTGCCTCATCCACCGCCTGCGCAACATCGCCGCCAAGGTCTCGACCGCCGACCAGGCCGCGGTCAAGGCCGCCTACTGGAGCCTCTTCGACCTGGCCGGCCTCGACGAGGCGGCTGTCGCGCCCGGCCAGCGGCTGGTCGAGCTCATCCAGGACCGCATCGACGCCTTCGCCGAAACCTGGGGCCGCTCCTACCCGGCGGCGGTCAAGAGCCTGCTGACCGACCGCCACAGCCTGACCACCTACCTGCGCTTCCCGATCGAGCACCACAAGCGCGTGCGCCACTCCAACTTCATCGAGCGGACCTTCGGCGAGACCCGCCGCCGCGTCAAGGTCATCGGGGCTCATCGAACTTAGCCGGGGTCCGAGCACCCACCGGACCGTTCGGAGCTGAGATCGCCTCTTGAGGGAGCCCGCGGCTCTCGTTGATCATTTCTGTTGTCTAGGCAGAAGATCATAACAGAAGAGCCGCGAGCATGGTCAACGATACGACCCGGCTGCTGGGCCTGGAGGGCCTGGCCGTCGTCGACGTCGTCGCAGCAGGTCAGAACGGGGATGAGGGCGGGCAGGGGCCGATCGTGCATCTGGTCACCGCCGACGAGGCCACCCGGGCCTGCCCCGAGTGCGGAGTGGTGGCGGCCCGGGTCAAGGAGTGGGTGACCACCCGCCCACGTGACCTGCCGGTCGCCGGACGCCGCTGTGACCTGCGCTGGCGTAAACGCCGCTGGTACTGCGACGAGCAGGACTGCCCGCGCGGGACGTTCACCGAGCACGTCGCCCAGGTCCCGGCCCGGGCCCGGCTGACGGCGCGATTACGCCAGACCGCCGGGGCGGCGGTCGCCGACGGCGGAAGGACGATCGTGCAGTCGGCTCGCGACCATGGCGTGTCCTGGCCGGTGGCCTGTGCGGCGTTCACCGCGCACGCCGCCCGCGTCCTGCCCGATCAGCCCGTCCCCGTCACGGTGCTGGGGATCGACGAGATCCGCCGTGGCCGTCCCCGCTGGACCTGGGATGAGACCACCGGCACCTGGCAGACCGCCGTGGACCGCTGGCATGTCGGCTTCGTCGACATCTCCGGCGGGCAAGGGCTGCTCGGCCAGGTCGAAGGCCGTACCAGCGCCGCCGTCACCGGCTGGCTCGGCGAGCGCAGCCAGGCATGGCGCGATGGCGTGGCCTTCGTCGCGATCGACATGTGCACCATCTTCAAGTCCGCGGTCCGGGCAGTGTTACCGCAGGCCAGGCTGGTGATCGACCACTTCCATATCGTGCAGCTGGCCAACGCCGCGGTCACCGAGGTCCGCCGCCGCGTCACCGTCCAGGTGCGGGGCCGGCGCGGGCGCAAGGGCAACCGGGAATGGGAGCTGCGCAACCGGCTGACCCGCTCGGCCGCCCGGATGCACGGCTCGCAGCTCGATCCGATGGTCGATGACCTGATGGCGCTGCCGAAGCGGATCGGTGTGCCGATCCTGGCCGCGTGGAACGCCAAGGAAGACCTGCTCGACCTGCTCGCACTGGCCCGCACGCACCCCGATCGCACGGTCATCGCCGACCGGCTGTTTCGCTTCCATGACCGGTGCGCCGCCTCCGGCCTGCCCGAGCTCCACCGCTTGGCGGGCACGGTCGAGACCTGGTGGCCCGAGATCCTCGCGTTCATCCAGACCGGCGTCACCAACGCCGGCTCCGAGGGCACCAACCGAGTGATCAAGACGGTCGCCCGAGACGCCTACGGTTTCCGAAACCCCGAAAACCAGCGTCTACGCACCCGCTGCGCCACCACCCGACGAAGCCGCGGATGCCTCAACCCCGCTTAACTTCGAAGAGCCGTCATCGGCCGCTTCCCCGGCGAGACCTCCTGCGTGTCCCTCGTGTGGGCCGTGCTGGACCGGGCCTCCCGGGGCTGGCGCGGTTTCACCATGGCCCCGGCCGGACTGCGCGTCCTGCAGGACCTGCGGCGCGCGCTGCTGCACCCACCGGCCCAGCTTCACCCCGCCGACCAGCCGGCCTTGGCAGCGGCTGTCGAGGCGGCCTAAGATCCACCCACGGCACCTACCTCGTCGAGCTTTTTACACCGCCCCGAGGACGCCACCCGGCACCTGCGCTCAGCGCTGATCGAGTATGCCGCTCACTACAACGGCCGCCGGCCGCACCAGTCCCGCTCCCAACGGCCACCCGATCACGACGAGCCGACCGTGATGCCGCTGGAAGGTCGGCTCGAACACCGGAAGGTGCTCGGCGGGTTGATCAACGAGTACCACCGAGCCGCGTAACCGCCCCGGAGAACGCCCAGTTCAAGCCCTACGCGATGAATTTTGAAGCGGTACAGGGTTGGTGCGGCTTGGCTACCGGGTTGGCGAGGTTACCGCCGGTAGATCTTGCAGCCCCTGCAGACGCTCAGACATGCGTCGGCCAGTGCCTTTGTCTGAGTTCCGTCCTCCGTAACCTATGATTCAGACCCAGGCTCTGTGAATTAATCTCTTTATTTGGACATGGCCTTATAAGCGGACCTAACTCGTCGAATCACCATTAGAAGCGTTAAAACTAGATGGGTAAACAGTGTAGAAAATAACCCGGCCATGTCAGAGTTGAGCCCGGCCTCTAAAGTGGAGGGGCTTATAAAGGCTACTGGAATAACAAGAATAACTGTAACGAGGAGTCCGATTCCGCATGAATATGAAACATTTGCGCGGAGTTCGTCGACCAGTGTTGGCAGCTTATCCCCCGACTTATAGCGAGGATCGTCGGCTATCTTCACTCCAATGCTAAATATGTGCAGCATTAGACCGAACAGGAATCCCGTAAGGATGGCGACGCCGCCTAGCATCACATCGCTTATGTAAAGTTTTACATCCCTGATCCAGCAGAATATTCCGATGCCCGTGGGGATGGCATAAAATAAGACAATATCGGGCCAACTGGTATGACTTTTATTGTCGCGGTCAAACTCGTAGAGAGTGTTGAAATGATCTTTGACGAGATCGCGGATACCGAGACGCCCGAAGTAGCGGCGCATGTGGGGACTCACCTGGTAGACACCTCCGGTCAGCTGCCTGCTGAGCAGCTAAGGTGGCTTCCTTGCCTTTTCTACCCAAGGGTACTACCTAGGTCCGACAAAATATTAGCAGCGTGATCTCGAAACCTTCCCCACAATGCATCATCGACCAAATCTTTTTCGAGCTCATATATGAACTGAGGTAGCTGGCCTCTCTCTATGACGATTGTTCGCTTAGTATTATCATGACCAACCTGCATCTCAACCCGCTCATGATCGAAGTGTTCTTCGTCGCGAGGTGTAAGCTCTGCCGGATGAGGTACCTCTCGGACTACTACACCGCTATGACCGTCCGCTGCCCTGTCACGTCCCTCTGTCATCTGCGAAAGAACTGACCGGAAGGCTCTCCCTATTCGTCGCGCAACGCCTCCAGTAACTGTCATTCGGAGATCTCCCGCGCTACGTCGCTCAGGTGCAAGGTCTTCTAGCCTGGTAGAGCGATAGATATAGGAAATTTCATAAGTCTGCGCAGAATCAAGGAATTTCTCCCACGCCTTTGGATCAACGAAGGGGAGAACGTCGAAGCGGACATTCTGTTGAACGCCAATTTTCTTCAATACGTGCCTCTCGATTATGTTTTTTAGGTGTCGAGCGCCCTTCCGCTCGCAGAAAAGTAGTCCCACCCTTTCTCCTGTCGGGATGATCAGCATCGCCCGGAGGTCGATCATTGTCGCGTCGCGAGCACCGTAACGGCGCCTATCCCCCGAATCGACATTTGTTAGATTTCCGGCAGTGCCATACGGTCCCGCGGAGCCTTGGATGGTGATTGCTCTCCCGGAGCGATGAAATCCCTGCACATCGAACGCCTGTTCGTAGCGCTCCTCAATCTGAGGGCTGAGTTCGTCGCTAAGGGCTTTAAGGATTGCTTCTGTGTCTTGGAGCGTGTCAGCACCATTGCCGTCCAGGTCATCTAGCGGTCGATACTCGTCTTTCCGCCTCAAAACGTGCGCCGTAACCTCATAGACGACGTAGCCGACCTTGGCCATGCATCCTCCTTCTGTACCGTAACCGGTGTATTTATTGCTTGGAGTTCTATATCATATTTCCTACCCATGTGCACCTCGCTCCACTTATGGGAGGTTTGGGACATTTCGGTAATCGGAGTCGAATTGTTTTCATTCTCGAAGGCGGGAGTGCGGGAAGTTGATCGCTTGGTCGATGTGGGGTCCCGGCGCAAGCAACTGAGATCTTGAGTCTTCCGCCGACGGTGCTCGAGAGCCAGGGTCCCGGCGTAGTGGAGTCGGATGCCTGGATGTCCGATTCGAATGGGCGTGAGAGGCGGCGTTGACAGCCCGCCGCGGGGGTCACACGGTGAGGAGCGGGACACGCGAACAGGCACGGCCTTCGGGATCATGTGGTTGTCGAAGCCTAGTAATCACCAGAGAAGACCGTGCCTGCCTCCACATCATCGCCGATCACCCCCGTCTTGGGCCAACTCGCGGCCCTGACCTGCCCGACCACTGACCCCGAACCCATCGACTACGCCGGCCTGCTGGAACACCTGGCCCGCATCCCCGACCCCCGTGACCCTCGCGGAGTGCGCCATACGCTCGGTTCGCTGCTGGCCGTAACCACGGCGGCGATACTGACCGGAGCACGCTCCTTCACCGCGATCGGTGAGTGGATCGCCGACGCCCCCGCAACCGTCCTAGCCGCGCTCGGCGTCCGCCAAGACCGGCTGACCGCACACCCGCCGCACCGTCCAATGATCGACCGCGCCCCGGGCAGTGGCGGTGGACGGCAAAAGCCTGCGCGGCGCCCGCACCGCAGGCGGTGAAGCGGTGCACCTGCTGTCGGCCGTAGACCAGGCCGACGGCCTCGTGCTGGCCCAGACCGGCGCGGACGGCAAGACCAACGAGATCACCCGGTTCCGGCCACTGCTGGAGAGCCTGGACCTGACCGGCTGCGTGGTCACCGCCGATGCGCTGCACACCCAGCGCGATCACGCCGACTTCCTGGCCGGTGAGAAGAACGCCCACTACATCGTGATCGCGGGTGAAGAACCAGCCGAGCCTGTACGCGCAGGTCAAAGGACTGCTGTGGCGCAAGGTTCCCGGCGGCGCGAGCGGGGTCATGGCCGTGAAGAGCAGCGCACGCTCAAGACGGTCACGGTCAAGGCCGGTCTGGGCTTTCCGCACGCAGTCCAGGCCCTGCAGATCAAACGCCAGGTCAGGAGCCTGTGCGGGGGCCGGTGGCGGACCGCCATCGTCTAGCCGTCACCAGCGTGCCGGTCTGGCAGGCCACTGCTGACGAACTGGCCGGCTGGGTCCGCGGCCACTGGCCGATCGAGAACCGGCTGCACTGGGTCCGCGATGTGACCTTCGGTGAAGACCACTGCCAGGTTCGCACCGCCAACGCGCCCCGGGTGACGGCCGGGCTGCGCAATCTCGTCATCGGCGTGCTCTGCCGGTCCGGATCCGGCAACCTCGCCAAGACGATCCGCCACCTCGGCCGGGACGCCACCCGGGTCCTGCCGATCCTCGGGTTCACATGATCACAAGATACTCAGCCGACTTTGCCGGGGCCCTGGGGACCGGCTTGGCGCAGCTCTTCGGCCTTCTCGGCGAGCTTGGCGGTCAGCGCGGAGGCCAGCTCCGCCTCGTCGAGGACGCGGACTGTGGCCGTCCGGCCGGCGGCTTCGATGATCTCCGGAATCCGGTCACGGATCAGCTTACCGTGGACGATCCTCTGCCCCTGGCTCAAGATGTCACTCTCCTGGCCGATACTGCCTGCGTGGATTACCGACGTGGTGTGGTCACTGCCGAAAGCGTACGGCGTGCCATCGTGCCGGTATCTGTCAAACCTGGGGTGCCCCATGACTGATCTCTCGTTGCTCGTGCTTTGTGTCGGCCCCCTTCGCTACGGTGCGGGTGGGCCTGGGTTCTGCCTGACTCTCCCCGTACACAGGAGGCCGAAGTGCACGAAGATGGCTTCATGACGCCCCCGTCAGCGGACGTGCGTTGCCTTGCGTGGGCGCGACTAACCCATGTGCCGACGCAGCCATGCACGTTGAGTGATTCCTGAGGAGCCTTGTGAGCACGCTCGGTAGTTTCATCTGGTCGATCGCCGACCAGCTTCGGGGCCCCTACCGCCCCAACCAGTACGGGAACGTGATCCTCCCGTTCACGATCCTTCGGCGCCTCGACTGCATCCTGGAGCCGGACCGCCAGACCGTCCGGGAGCTGGCCGCGGCACACGAGAACCCGAACCGGCTCCGGATCGAGGTCAAGAAGAAGACCGGTCGACCGTTCTACAACACCTCGGAGTACGGCTTCGCCAACCTGCTGCAGGACGCGGACGGGCTCGAGGACAACCTCGTCGACTACATCGACCGGTTCTCCGCCGATGTCGACGTGTTCGAGTACTTCGACTTCAAGAAGGAGATCATCGCCCTGGAGAAGGCCGGTCTCCTGCGCGAGATCGTGAAGTCCTTCGGCGCCGTCGACCTGCACCCCGATGTCGTGTCCAACGCCGACATGGGGGACGCGTTCGAGTACATCATCCGCAAGTTCAACGAGGCCGCGAACGAGACCTCCGGTGACCACTACACTCCGCGTGACGCGATCCGGCTCCTAGTCGACCTGCTCTTCGCCGAAAAAGACGCCGCCCTGACCGAGGCCGGGATCATCCGCACGCTCTACGACCCCACCGCCGGCACCGGCGGCATGCTCTCCCTGGCCGAGGAGCACCTGCTCGCGCAGAACCCGGACGCCCGGCTGAGCCTGTACGGCCAGGAGTACAACCCGCAGTCGTACGCGATCTGCAAGTCCGACCTGCTCGCCAAGGGCCACGACGCGTCCAACATCGCCTTCGGCAACACGCTCACCGACGACGCCTTCAAGGGCCGCCAGTTCGACTTCTGCATGTCCAACCCGCCGTACGGCGTCGACTGGAAGCAGTACGCCAAGGCCGTCACGAAGGAGCGCGACGAGGCCGGCCCGTACGGCCGGTTCGCGCCGGGCCTGCCCGCCACCTCGGACGGCCAGATGCTGTTCCTGCTGCACCTGGCGCATAAGATGCGCGCCCCCGAGGACGGCGGCGGCCGGGTCGGGATCGTCATGAACGGCTCGCCGCTCTTCACCGGCGCCGCCGAGTCCGGCCCATCGAACATCCGCAGGTGGCTGCTGGAGAACGACCTGGTCGACGCGATCGTCGCGCTGCCGACCAACATGTTCTTCAACACCGGCATCGCCACCTACATCTGGATCCTCGACAACACCAAGCATCCCGACCGCAAGGGCCTGGTCCAGCTCATCGACGGCACGTCATTCTGGACCAAGATGCGTAAGAACCTCGGCAGCAAGGGCCGCGAAATCAGCGATGCCGACCGCGCCAAGGTCGTCGGTCTGTACGCCGACTTCACCGACGCCGACCCGGACTTCTCCAAGGTGCTGCGCAGCGACGAGTTCGGCTACTGGACCATCACCGTCGAGCGGCCACTGCTCGACGAGGACGGCAAGCCCGTCGTCGACCGCAAGGGCAAGCCGAAGCCCGACTCCAAGAAGCGCGACACCGAGAACGTGCCGTTCACCTACGGCGGCTCGACCGCCGGACCCGCAGGCAGGATCGAGGTCATCCAGGCGTATTTCGACACCGAGGTGAAGCCGCACGTCCCCGACGCCTGGATCGACTGGGCCAAGGTCAAGGTCGGCTACGAGATTCCCTTCACCCGCCACTTCTACAAGTACGTCCCGCCCCGGCCGCTCGCCGAGATCGACGCCGACCTGGAGAAGCAGGTCGCCAAGATCCTCGACCTGCTGAGGGAGGTGGAGGGGTGACGCGATTCGGGCACGCAATGGAGAAGATTGATGAACGCATCCCAGGCATCGATCTTCCGCTGATGTCGGTTTCGCAGACCCGCGGGGTGATCCGGCGGAGCGAACTGACGGATGCGCCTCAACGGGCAGAATCTCTCGACGCGTACAAGGTCTGTCGTCGGAACGACATCGTGTTCAACAAGATGAGCATTCGAGCGGGCGCAATGGGCGTCGCCCATGAGGACGGACTGGTCACCTACCATTACGAGGTCATGCGACCGCGTCCAGGAACTGACGCCCACTTCATTTCCTACCTGATGAAGTCATCTTGGTTCACTGAGGAGCTCATCAAGCGCGAGCGTGGGATTGGTGCTGGCGACCAGGCGAACGTTCGAACTACAGAGGTTCCATTCTCTGCGTTGAAGACGATCGACGCCTTCATTCCGTCCTCCGAGGAGCAGCGCGCGATCGCCGACTACCTCGACCGCGAGACCGCCCGCATCGACACGCTCATTGAGGAGCAGCATCGCCTGATCGAGATGCTCCGCGAGCGACGTGCCGCTGCAATCGCGAGCACTTTGACTGACCTGCGCGCCGCCATGACCAGGCTGAAGTACGTCTCGACGATCCAGACAGGGATCACATTGAGCGGCGAGGGTGACCCGGTTGACCCAGAATGGCCATACCTGCGCGTCGCAAACGTCCAGGTTGGATACGTGAATCTCGGTGAGATCAAGACGGTCCGCGTTCCTTCGGAGCGCGCTGTTCGCTCCATGCTCCAGCGTGGGGACGTCCTGATGACCGAGGGCGGGGACATCGACAAGCTGGGGCGAGGGGCACTGTGGCACGGTGACCTGCCCAACATGCTGCATCAAAACCACATCTTCGCAGTCAGGCCGAACGGAAGTCTCGACTCGGAGTTCCTGGTCTATTGGCTCGACGGTCCGGTCGCCCGGACCTATTTCCGTACTACGGCAAAGCAGACGACGAACCTTGCTGCTACCAACAAGTGGACGGTCGGCAACCTCCCTGTAGCGCTGCCACCTATCGAAGACCAGAAACGAACCATCGCTGCCCTCGACGAGCAGACAGCCGCGATCGGATCGCTCATTGCGGAGACCAAGCGGCTCATCGAGCTCGCCCGTGAACGCCGGTCAGTCCTGATCACGGCGGCCGTGACGGGTCAGATCGACGTACGCGAGGCCGCGTGATGGCCGACCACAACGAGGTTGTCTTCGAGACCGAGATCTGCGAGCACCTCGCGGCCCACGGCTGGCTGTACTCGGCCGATGACACCGGCTATGACCGTGAGCGGGCGCTGTTCCCCGAGGATCTGTTCGCGTGGCTGGAGGTGACCCAGAAGCCGGCGTACGAGAAGGCGTTGAAGGCGGCCGGGTCGCGGGAGAAGTTCCTCGACGTGCTGGCCACGGCGCTGGACAAGTCGCTGGAGCACGGCGGCGGGATGCTGAACATCCTGCGGACCGGGGTGCAGTACATCAGCGGCGGCCGGTTGAAGATGGCGCAGTTCCGGCCTGACACATCGCTGAACGCGACGACGAACGCGCACTATGCGGCGATGCGGGTCCGGGTGATGCGGCAGGTGCACTTCTCGACCGCCGACCAGCGCAGCATCGACCTGGTGTTCTTCGTCAACGGGCTCCCGGTCGCGACGGTGGAGCTGAAGACCGACTTCACCCAGTCGCTGGACGAGGCCATCCAGCAGTACCGCAAGCACCGCAACCCGATGACCAACGGCCGGCGCGAGCCGCTGCTGTCGTTCGGGCACCGGGCGCTGGTGCACTTCGCGGTCTCCAACGACCGGGCCGCGATGACGACCCGGCTGGAGGGCGAGCCGACGCACTTCCTGCCGTTCGACACCGGCTGCGACGACGGCGCCGGGAACCCGCCCGGCACCGACGGGCGGTCGGCGACGGCGTACCTGTGGGAGCGGGTCTGGGAGAAGCACGCCTGGCTCAACATCATCGGCCGGCTGATGATCGTGGAGACCAGGACGGAGTGGGACGTGGCGACCGGCACGTCGGTGCGCCGTACGAACATGCTGTTCCCCCGGTTCCACCAGTGGGAGGCGGTCACGAAGATCGTGGCCGCCGTGGCCGAGGAGGGTGTCGGCCGGCGGTACCTGATCGAGCACTCCGCGGGGTCGGGGAAGACGAACACGATCGCCTGGACGGCGCACCGCCTCGCGCGGCTGCACGTCGACGATGCGAAGGTCTTCGACTCGGTCATCGTGGTCGTCGACCGCACGGTGCTCGACGGGCAGCTTCAGGACGCGATCCGGCAGCTCGACGGCAGCGGGAAGATCGTCGCGACGATCAGCCCCGAGGACGTGCGCAAGGCCGGCGCGAAGTCGAAGTCCGGCCTGCTGGCCCAGGCGCTGAAGAACGGCGAGCTGATCATCGCGGTGACGGTGCAGACCTTCCCGCACGCGCTCGACGAGATCCGGGCCGACTCCGGCCTGAAGGGCAAGCGGTTCGCCGTCATCGCCGACGAGGCGCACTCCTCGCAGTCGGGGCAGATCTCCTCGAAGCTGAAGCAGGTCCTGACCGCCGAGGAGATCAAGGAGATCGAGGAGGGCGGCTCGGTCGACGTCGAGGCGATCCTGGCCGCGGAGATGGCCGAGCGGGCCGAGTCGGAGAACATCTCCTACTTCGCCTTCACCGCGACGCCGAAGAACAAGACCCTGGAGCTGTTTGGCCGCAAGGGGCCGGACGGCAGGCCGCGCGAGTTCCACCTGTACTCGATGAAGCAGGCGATCGAGGAGGGCTACATCCTCGACGTGCTCAAGGGCTACCAGGCGTACGAGACCGCGCTGAAGATCGCCGACAGGGCCGTGAGCGGTGGCAGCGGCGACGGCGGCGGCGAGGTCGAGGAGTCGGCCGCGCGCAAGGGGCTGATGCGGTGGGTGCAGCTGCACCCGACCAACATCAGCCAGAAGGTGCAGATCATCGTCGAGCACTTCCACGCCAACGTCGCTCACCTGCTGGAGGGCAAGGCCAAAGCGATGGTCGTCACCGACTCGCGCAAGGCCGCGGTGAAGTACAGGAAGGCGATCGACGCCTACATCGCCAAGCGGGCCGCCGAGGACGCGTCGTACAACTACCGGACCCTGGTCGCGTTCTCCGGGTCGGTGTCGATGACCGAGGACGAGGAGTGGGGCCAGGACTGGGGGCCGACGCCGTCGAAGGACGACGAGTTCACCGAGGCCAAGATGAACCCCGGAGCGGGCGCCGACCTGGCCGCGGCATTCAAGGGCGAGACGTACAAGATCATGCTGGTCGCCAACAAGTTCCAGACCGGCTTCGACCAGCCGCTGCTGTCGGCGATGTACGTCGACAAGAAGCTCTCCGGGGTCGCCGCCGTGCAGACGCTCTCCCGGCTCAACCGGACCCACCGCACCGTCGGCGGGGAGCAGAAGGCCAAGACGTTCGTCATCGACTTCGCCAACAAGCCCGACGACATCAGGGCCGCCTTCGAGCCGTACTTCACCAACGCCACCCTGGAGGCCGAGACCGACCCGTACGTCGTCGTCCACCTTGCGAACAAGCTCGCCCAGGCGGGGATCTACACCGGGGAGCAGGTCCGCCAGGTCGCCGGGCTGTGGGTCGCCCGCAAGGGCAACAACGCGCTCTCGGCGGCGATCAGCCCGGCCCAGCATGACTTCCGGCGTCGCTACGCGGCGGCGATCGAGGCCGAGGACCGGGTCACGCTCAACACCCTCGATCTCTTCCGCAAGGACGTCTCCACCTACGTGCGGCTCTATGACTTCATGAGCCAGATCGTCGACTACGGCGACCCGTACATGGAGATGCTCTCGATCTTCCTCCGGCTGCTGGAGAAGGTCATCGCCGAGTCCTCCTGGAGCGCCGATGTTGACCTTTCGGACGTGGTCCTGGTCGGGGTGAAGCACACCAAGAAGATCGCCATCGACATCTCGCTGACCGGGGACGGCGAGCTGAAGGGGATCAGCGCAGCGGGCACCGGCGCCAAGAAGGAGCCGAAGTACGTCGCGCTCCAGGTCGTCATCGACAAGATGAACGACCTCTTCGGCGCCGAGTCGTTCACCGAGTCCCAGATCCGGGAGTTCGTGCAGGGGCTCGTGCAGCGGCTGCTCGCCGACCAGGACCTGGTCAAGCAGACCCGGGTGAACTCGAAGAAGCAGTTCATGGAGTCGCAGGACTTCCAGTCCGCCGTCACCGAGGCCGTCGCCGACAACCAGGAGGCGCACAACACCATGGCCGACTACTTCTTCACCGACGGACCTGCGATCAAAGGGATCATCGTGGCGCTCGCCGACGCGTTCTACGAGGCCGCGATCGACAAGGAGGCAGGTCAACCTTACTCGGGATCTTGAGGCATCCCCTCACAGTTCCTCCCTCGTGTTCGTGGAGCCCTGCAGATCAGACCGTTCGGAGACAGCGCGGGCCCGCAACCGGGCGATTCGAATATCAAGGCTCCCCAGGTGCCCATGACAGGCGACTGGATTGGTGAGATTGACCAGGCAATATTGAACTACGCCGGGTCTCGTAGAGAGGACAAATGATTGCTACAGGGCCTCTCCAGGAATCGCCATGTACTCGTCTTGCAGACGGTCGACGGCAGGGAGGCCCGTCGCGAAGCGGGTTCCGTCGATCGACCGGATGGCTCGGATGCCGATGGCAGCGTTGGTGACGAAGGCAGCCTCCATCGCCCCTATCTCTTGAAGCGCCACCTCGACGGTCTCGAACTCGATGCCGCCGCGCTCCATCACCTCGGTGACCAGCCGCATGGTGACTCCCGGCAGCCAGTCGGACCGCGGCCACAGGACCTTCCCGTCCCGAAGCAAGGCGACGTTCCACGTCGCACCCTCGGAGATCCGTGACTTGCCGTCCACGAACAGGACGTCGTCATAGCCGTCACGTTGTGCGGCCCGCCGGTGGTGCATGGTGCCGAAGAGGCCGACGTGCTTGACCTCTGGAAGCTCGCGCTCGTAGTGAACAGAGCGCAGCTTCAACGGCGGCAACACCTCGGTTGAGGCCGGCCGGGTGGAGATCAGGATGCTCGGGTGCGTATCAGTGCCCGGATGGGCCAGGTCGAGTGCTGGGTCGAACACGGTGACCCTCACGATCCGGGGGAGTGCCACGGCCGTGGCGGCGCGCCGGGCGAGGCGTCGTACCAGCTCCAGGTCGAGGTCGATGCTGTGGAGGATCCGGCAGTCACGATGGAGCCTGTCCAGGTGCAGCGAGAGGCCACGGACCCGCCCGCCCTCCTCCACTCGCATCGAGGTGAAGTGCCCGTAGTTGTACAGCCCGAGCGCGCTGAGCTCGTCAGGTGTGACCGGCCGCCCGTTCAACTCCATGCGATCATCCTTGCAGCTTCCGGCTTACGGGACAGGAAGAGAATCCGCCTCGTTCGCTGCCGGTGCGGATCAAGCTCGAAGAGGGAGCTGCCGCTGTGGTCGGGTGTCTACCGCTCGCCGGTCACTCAGAAGGCAGGAAGGTGAGCAGGGGCACGTTGTACATGCCGGGGTCGGGCACCCTCGTCATGGTTGGCGCGAGGATCTCGACGACCACCATCTCCACCAGGAACTGGACTTTGGCACTCAGCAGGTGGCTGGTGCGGCCGTTCGCCGCGTCGGCCTTGACGCCCACGCTGACGTGGATGTGCGGCAGGACCCTGCCCGAGGCCGCGTCATAGGCGAGGGTGCCACCGCCGAAGGCCTCGACATTCTCCAGGTGTACGTGCGACCAGACCGGTGCCTCGGGGTCGGTCGGCTTCTCGCAGGTGCCGACGATCTGGACGTCCCGGAAGGCCGCGATGAACATCGGGATGTAGCCCTGCCGGATCTCGTTCTCCCGGCAGAACGCGTCCAGCGTCTCGAAGAAGTCCTCACCAGGCGCGAAGGTCACCGCGAAGGTCCGCCCAGTCGTCAGCTCGTGGCTACGCATCGGGTCAGCTCCCCGCCTGCTCGAAGAACCCAGGGATCTGTTCTTGTGGTGTGCCCGCGTTGAGCAGCACCTGTAGCAGGATCCGCGCCTTGAACGGGCCGAGCGAGCCGCCGCTGATCAGACCATGACCCAGCAGATCCTGCTCTGACCCGGGGAACCCGTAGGTACGGCTGAGCAACGGTCCCGCGCCGGTCCGCGTGGTCAGCACCACCGGCATGCGCCGAGCCAGCTCGGCCAGGATCGGCACCGTCCGCGCGGGCACGTGACCGGCGCCGAACGCGGCGAGGACCAGGCCGTCGAACCGGGCGTCGATGCCCTTCAACAGCTCGCCGTCATCGCCCAGCGTCACGGTCACCAGCGCGATCCGCACCTCCCGGCCCTCCCAGGAGCCGCTGACGGTAAGCCGCTGCGACGGCCGCCCGTGGATGCGGATCTCGTCTTCGACCACGCGGCCCAGCGGTCCGGTGTCCGGTGAGGCGAACGCGCCGGTGCTGACGCTGTGGACCTTGCGTACCTGCCGGGCGGTGTGGATCTCGTCGTTGAACACCACCAGGCAGCCCAGGCCGCGCGCTCGCGGGCTGGCGGCCACGCGGATCGCGGCCAGGATGTTCGCCGGGCCGTCCGCCCCGGCCATCGTCGGGTTGCGCATCGCCCCGGTGACGACGACCGGCAGGTCGCCCTCGTGCAGCAGGTCCAGGAGATAGGCGCTTTCTTCGATGGTGTCGGTGCCCTGGGTGACCACCACGCCGTCGACGTCCTGCTCGCGGATCGCGTCGGCGAGCTCGCGCAGGTCTGCTGGCGACAGTGACGCCCCGGGAAGCTGCCGGAAGCCGTACATGTGCAGATCTACACCTAGCTCGGAGAGTCCGGGGACGGAGGCGATGAGCTGCTCGCCGGTCAGGGCGGGGACCACCCCTGCGGGGGATTCCGAGGGCTGCGCGACCATGGCGATGGTGCCGCCAAGGGTGAACACCGCGATCCGTGCGCCCACGCTCACATCCCTTCACATCTCGAGTGTCCGAGCGTAGTTCCCCGCCAACACCTTGAGCAGGACCGAGATGGAACCGGGACCCGGTCCAGCTCGGTGAGCGGCAGCGCTGCGCGAGTACCGGTAGCCGGCATTCGTGAGTACTTCATGCATCTTCTCTGGCTGTCAGTGCAGCTCAGCCAATGGAAGAGGCGGAACGGATCGGCCGTCCCTGCGGGGACGACCTGAGCGGACCTCTGCGGGGAGCATGAGATGCACGATCTTCGGCTCGGTGCTGCTGGCGACGCGCACTTGGCCGTTGACACGCCGTCGCTGCTCAGCCGACCACAGAAGGGACCAAACGATGGCCGTACTGCCCGGGGAACCCGGGGAAGGCCCCCTGGACCAGCGCGTCCGTACGGCCGGGCGTCCGCGGATCGTCTACTTCAATCTCTTCGACGACTGCAACGCGCGCTGCAACATGTGCGAGTGCTGGGAGAAGCCCCGGACGCGGCGGACCACCGAGCACTACAGAGAAGCACTGGAACACGTCCTCGAACTGTCGCCTGACGCGATCAGGTTCACCGGTGGCGAGCCCCTGCTGCTGCGCGATCTTCCCGACCTCGTACGCCGGGTCTCCGCCGCGGGGGTCCGGGTCTCGGTCATCACCAACGGCAGGCTTCTCGGACCGAAGGCCATGCCGCTGGCGGAGGCCGGATGCGCCGAGATCGTGGTGAGCCTGGACGCGTTCGGTCTCGTCCACGATCAGATCCGCCGGACGCACGGCCTCTTCGAGCGGTGCGTCGCCGGCATCGACTCCGTGGTCAGGAGCGGGATGTCGTACGGCGTGAACACCGTGGTCCAACGACTCGGCGCCGACGACCTCCCCCGCCTGGCGAACCTGCTGCTGGACCGCCCCGACCGTCCTGCCTGGTGGCATCTCATCCCGATCAGGGACAACGGCGCGCTGACGCCCACGGGACGGCAGCTCGACCGGTTGCGGGAGACGATCCCCGTCCTGGTCGGCCAGGCCGCCGTCCAGGGCGTGGAGATGGTCGCGGACCCGGGGATGTTCGACGCTCACGGGCCGGTGCCGTGCGACGTCCCGAGCTTCACCGCGTACGTCAGGGCCGAGACCGGCGAGATCTACGGCTGCAACATGCTGGCGTACGCCGACGGTGTCGTCGGCAGCCTCCACGACGTTCCGCCGGACGGCCACTGGCCCAGCCCTCGCGCGGATGAGCTCCGTACACGCTGCGCCGCCGGGACCAACACGGCGTGCTCGCGCTGCGACCCGGCCTCCCGAGCGATGAACCACCTGCTCAGACGTCTCGCTGACGAAACCATCCAGGAAGGTGCGTACCGATGACGGTGACGGATGGATCTCTCGCCATCCACGGCGGGAAACCCGTGAGGCCCGGACGACGGCAGGCCAACCCTGTGATCAGTGACGCCGCCGTGGCCGACGTCATGGCGGTGCTGGAGAGCGGCGCGCTCGCGCGGTTCTACGGCGGCGCCCAGGTCCGGCGGTTCGAGCAGGTCTTCGCCGCCTACTTCGGCCGGCGGCACGCGATCGCCGTCAGTTCGGGCACCGCGGCGCTGCACTTGGCCTACCTGGCCGCCCGACTTCCGGCGGGAAGCGAGGCGCTGGTCCCCGCCAACGCCTACGTCTCCGCCGTGTCGGCGCTGATCCAGGCCGAGATCGTGCCCGTGCTCGTCGACATCGATCCGCTCACCTGGGCGATGGACCCCGCGGACTGCGAGCGGAAGCTCACCGGGCGGACACGGATGATCGTGCCGGTCCACATGTACGGCCAGCCGTGCCCGATGCCCGAACTGGTCGAGTTCGCGGCCCGGCACGACCTGGTGCTCGTCGAGGACTGCGGCCAGTCTCACGGCGCCCTGTCCGCCGGGCAGCCGACGGGGACCTTCGGCCGGGCCGCCGCGTTCAGCCTGTGCTGCCGCAAACACGTGGCGATCGGCGAGGGCGGGATGGTCGTCACCGACGACGACGTTTTCGCCGAGACCGTCCGCTCGCTGGCCCACAAGGGCAAGGGCGAGGGCTGGTTCGACTACCGCGAGATGGGTTACAGCTACAACCTGACGGAGATCCAGGCGGTTCTCGGCCTGCACCAGACGCTCCGCCTGGACGACGAGCTGTGCACGCGGTCCCGCTGGGCGGACCTGCTCCGGGAGGAGCTCGCCGACGTCGGGCTGAGCTTTCCCACGATCCGGGCCGACAGCACGCACGCGTACTTCAAGCTCCACGCCCTCGTTCCGGAGGAGACGGCGCCCCGCCGGAACGAGATCGTCGATGCGATCCGCGCCGAAGGAGTCGGATGCGACCCGAGCCACCCCTGCCTGAGCGACATCGCGTGGCTCCGTGACCGGCGTCCGTCCCTGCTGGCCGTCCTCCCCGAAGAACGGCGGCCGGACTACCGGCCCAGCGCGGTGCCGGTAGCCGACGACCTGCTTGCCCGCCAGCTCTGCATTGAACTCGGCCCCGGTCTCGACGGGGACGACATCGAGGCCGCCGGCGCAGCCGTACGCAAGGTCATGGCCTACTTCCAGCGGGCGTCCTCCGCCGCCGTGGAGATCTGATGGCGGGCGAGCCCGCCGGCTTGGTGCTCTCACCGGAGGAGCACGTCCGGTTGTGCGACGCGCTCGGACACGCGGGCCTGGACTCCGAGGCCGAGTGGGACAGCCTCGACGTCGCCTGCGCTCTCACCGTCCTGGAGGACGGCCTCGGCATCGTGCTCGACCCGAGCGCCGCCCATCCGAGGCGGCTCCGCAGCCGGGAGGCGCTCGTCGACGCGATCGCTGGCCACGGCACGCGGAGGAGGCCGGGGGCCCGGCTGTCGATCGATCTTCCGGAGCATCTGAGCGGATCCGGGAGCGTTGGCGAGCGGGAGCGGCGCCGCCTCGAATACCGGCTCTCACTCGCGCATCGGGATCTGAGACTCGCGGTCAGCAGGCGCGGGCCGCTGCGGATCGTCGCTATCGCCGACGACCCCCTGGATCTGCCCCTCGATCCGGCGAGCCTGTCGGCTCTGCCGATCGGCGCGCGGGAACCCGCCGAGCCGTCGCCGGCGCCCGCTCTCAGCGTTCCGGCCTTCCACGGAGCCGAATCGGGCCCGGTGATCGAGACGGTCGAGTCCGAGGTACGCGAGTTCGTCCTCGAACGAGGTGGACGTTCATGGCCCCATGCCAACCCGATGATCGCGGTCGGTGAACTGCGGGAGCTGGGTTACCTCGATGCCCACCCGGAGCAGCTCGTCCGGCTGGACGGAGAGACCGCTCTGCTGCCCGCCGCCTGCCTCAACTCGTTCGAGCACCTATGGCAGGCCGGCGGATCGGTCCTGGTCACCTTCACCGCGACCGTCTTCCGGCGGGAGACCCGCTACATGCCGGAGCTCGGCCGCCTACCCGCGTTCACCTGCAGGGAGATTCTCTGGGGCGGGGACGCCGCCTACTCCGACGCGGTCGCCGAGGCGGTGGGCGCGTTCCTCACGCGGCTGGCGGACCGGTTCGGGCTCCGGCACCGCTGGGTCCGCGCCGAGGATCCGTTCTTCCTGGCAGACGGAACCGGAGGCGGCAAACACGAGCTGCGGGTCAGAACGCCCGGCGGCGAGATCGCGGTCGCGTCCGTCAACCGGCACGGGGACCACTTCGCCGTGCGAAAGTCCCTGCCGCCGGAATGGACCACCGGCTGCGCGGGACTCGGCCTGGAACGCTGGGCTCTGGCCGCCACGGGCGGAGGCGGCAGATGAGGCCGTACCTCTCCCGGCTCGCCACCGCCATGTACGGCCCGCAGGCCGAGACCGCTACGGCCGCGTACGGCATCAATACCCTCACCGAGCCCCCGCCGTGGCTGCGGGGGATGGAGGCCGGGGTCGTCGCGGCCACTCCGGCGGCGGCGGACGGCCCTCGCCCGGACGTGGTGGTGGCCTCGACCTGCGTCGACCACTGCGACGCCGATCCGGGGCGGCTGGCCGCGACGGTCCTCGCTGACCTCGTCCACGGAGCCGCGGTCGCCGGTCTCCTCGGACGGCCGCTGCTCTCCTTCATCGGGATCGGTGAGGAGATCCACCTGGTGCCGGGCGGCGGGGATCTGGCCGCCCGGTGGCACGAGACGGCGGACCGCGTCGCGGATCTCTTCCGCGGCCTCGCCGTACCGCCGGGATCCCGGATCGTCAGCACCGCCGACGCGGACCTCTGGCGGGCCCTGAACGACGTGGTCGAGGCCGACCGCGTGCGGTTGCCGGACGACGAGCTCGGTGGCCTCTACCACCTGCTGGACGGCTCGTGCTTCCCACGCGGCACCCCGTTCCGCTACTTCTACGCCTACTACCGGGCGAACATCGCGCACTACCGGCGGCCGGTGGTCGAGCACCTCATGGGCCCCGCGCCGGGAGGGATCCTCGTCGTCGAGAACCTCCAGCAGGTGAAGGCCGTCGCCGTCGCCCGGCGACTGAACGGGGACTGGCCGACCGAGCATCTCGCGACCCTGCCCGCGCCCGACCGGACCGGCCGCACCCGCGCCACCCGGAGCGGTCGCCGGGACGGTGTCCCCCTCGACGCCTTCCTGGACGACCCGATGGGCGTGCTGGAGGGCGTCGGCCCCGACGTCCGGGCCTTCTGGCTCATAACCCGCGATCTCCACCGACGATCTCGTGCAGAAGGGATGGTTCCGTGACTCCGACCGGTTCCCGCGTCTTCCTGGCGGCGCCCTACTCGCAGTGGATGGATCCCTCGACCGGGCTGGTCGAGACCCGGTTCCGCGAGCGCCTAGACCGGCTCCGCCGAGGCTTCCTCGACCGTGGCGCCCAGGTCTTCAGCGCCCACCACAACGAGCAGTGGGGCGCCGGCTGGCTCCCCGCCGAGGAGTGCACACCCGCCGATTTCCAGGCCATGCGGGTCGCCGATGTGGTCTGCGCGGTGATCGGCTCGCCGCCTTCCGGAGGCGTCGCCGTCGAACTCGGGTGGGCGTCCGCGCTCGGCAAGCCGATCCTCGTCGTCACCGACGAAGGCGGCGCCTGCACGCCGATGATCCGGGGGATCCACACCGTCACCCGGGCCGCGTTCGTCACGGCCGGGCCGGACTGGACGGACGCGTTCGCGGACACGGTGATCGACGCGACCCTCGCGTTGGTGCGGGACGGCGGCGGCGCGCCGTACCGGACGGGCGACCCCGGTCCCGGATATGTCACGGCGGCCGGCGCATGAGCGCGGCTCCCGGCCTCGCCCTCGGCGCGGTGGACTTCGGGTGGGGGAGCTCCGGAAAGCTCAGCGCGATCATCGGGGCGCTCCGGGAGAACGGCGGCGACCACCGCCTCGTCGTTCTGGGCACCCGGCTGGGCCGCCGTGTCCTCTCCGGTCTCGCGGTGGAGGCTTGGTACGAACGGTGGCCCCGTGACCCGGCCGACCTGGGAGCCCTGCTCGACAGGCATGCCGTGGCCGCGGGGCTGGTGGTCCTGGATCCGGAGCTGGCGGTGGCACTGGAGGCCGTCGGCCGCCCCACGGTCTACGTCGACAGCCTCCCCTACCTGTGGACCGACGCCGATGCGGTTCCCAGCGATGTGGCCGCCTACTGCGCCCAGATGTGCCCCGTGCTGCCGAGCGCCGCGTGGGGGCCGCTGCGGCGCATCACCCGGCTGCACTGGGTGGGACCCGTGATCAGAAGAGCCGCCCACCACGACCGCGCCCCCGGCCGGGCGGTCGTGAACCTGGGCGGGCTGCACTCGCCGAGCAACCCCACCGGCAATCCCGTCTATCTCCGGCTTGTCCTGCGGCCCGTGATGCGGGCCCTGGCCCAGTGCGGGATCCGTGAGATCCACATCTGCGGAAACGCGGAGGCGGCTCAGATCCGGTCGATCGTCGGCGACCTCCCCCGCGTGATGTCCACTGGGCCGAGGGGCCACGGAGAGTTCCTTGACCTGCTGGCCGGCGCCGAACTGCTCGTCACCTCCCCGGGGCTGACCACGCTGCTGGAGGCTCTCGACACCGGCACGCCGACCGTCTGCCTTCCTCCGCAGAATCTGAGCCAGATCTTCAACGCCGACCGGTTCGCGGATCTGACCGACTCGCGGGCGTGCGTCCGCTGGAGCGGAGAGGTCCTCGACCGCGACGCCGTCGAGCGGGCCCGCGCGGCGGGGGAGGAAGCGGCGCTCAGAGTCATCGACGGCGCCCTCAGAAAGACCGACCCCGATAAGATCGCTTCTGAGCTGGAGACCGATGTGGTCATGGCTATCGCTCATGTCAGAGGTGTCCGTACGGAGGCGGGCCTCAGCGGCCTGCACGGGACCGGCGCCGCCGAAGTCACGGCCATCCTCCGGGACGTGGTCGCGGGAGCGGTGGCGCAGCGGTTGAGCACGGGAGTGCCATGAGCCACGTATCCACCACGGAACTGTCCTATGCCCATCCCGGCGGAGAGAACCTCTTCTTCGGAGTCACCTTCCTCATCTCCCCGGGAGACCACGTCGCTCTGATCGGCGACAACGGGGCCGGCAAGTCGACGCTGATGCGCATCCTCGCCGGTGAGCTCAGCCCCGACGAGGGAGAGATCGCGGTCGGCGGCCGGTTCCTCCACATGCCGCAGGACGTCGGGTTCGACCGGCCGGACCAGACCGTCCGCGAGATGCTGCTGCGGTTCGCTCCGCGCCCGCTGGACGCCGTGGGTCGCCGCGTCATCGAGGCCGAGCGGCGTCTCGCCGGTGGGGACGAGGCGGCCGGCATGGAATTGGGCGCCGCCATCGGCGAGTGGTCCGACCTCGGGGGCTACGAACTTGAGGCCCGGTGGGACTCCACCGTACGGCGTGTCGTGCGTGGAGGTCTGGAGGAGATCGGGGACCGCGCGGTCACGCAGCTGTCCGGCGGTGAACGCAAGCAGGTGGTGCTCGACCTGCTCTTCCGATCGGACGCGGCCGTCCTCCTGCTCGACGAGCCGGACAACTACCTCGACATCCCCGCGAAGCGCTGGCTGGAAGAGCTGATCCGGAGCACGCCGAAGACGGTGCTGCTGATCAGCCACGACCGCGAGCTGCTCAGCGCGGCGGCCTCCAAGGTCATGACCTTGGAGGCCACGGGCTGCTGGATCCATCCGGACTCCTACGCCACCTACGAGGAGGCACGGGAGAAGCGCCAGCAGGCGCTCGGTGACGAGCTCAAACGGTGGAAGGACGAAGAGCGCCGACTCTTCCAGTACTACAAGACCATGAAGCAGCGGGCGGCCCTTAACTCCCGGAACGCGCCCAAGGCGGACGCCGCCGAGACCCGGTGGCGCAAGTTCGCCGACGCGGGCCCGCCCCCGCCGCCCGTGCCCGAGCAGAAGATCCACGTACGGCTCCGCGGATCGGGGTCAGGACGCAGGGTGCTCAGCTGTGAGCGTCTCGCCCTGGACGGCCTGGTACGGCCGTTCAACGTCGAACTGCGCTTCGGTGAACGCGTCGGGCTGATCGGCCCCAACGGCTCGGGCAAGTCCCACCTCATCCGGTTCTTCGCGGGTGAGGACGTCCAGGCCGAGGGTTCGTTCATCCTCGGCAGCCGGGTCCGGCCCGGCC
Source organism: Planomonospora antibiotica (assembly GCF_014647955.1). NCBI lineage: Bacteria > Bacillati > Actinomycetota > Actinomycetes > Streptosporangiales > Streptosporangiaceae > Planomonospora > Planomonospora antibiotica. The sequence goes on from NZ_BMQE01000031.1 coordinate 24,424, forward strand.
ACTTCACCCAGGTGAACGCGCGCGGAGACTTCCAGGGGGCGGTGGTCCTCGACATCGTCCGCCGCTGGATCGGCAACCACGAGGCCGCGATGTCGGCCCTGGCGCGCTACGGACTGCAGGGCGCCGCGCAGCGCTCCTACGACACCCTCTCCGGAGGTCAGAAGGCACGTCTGGAGGTGCTCTGCCTGGAACTGGAGGGCGACAACCTGCTGCTTCTGGACGAGCCGACGGACAACCTCGACATCGCCTCCTCGGTCGCGCTGGAACGCGCCCTCGACGGGTTCGAGGGGACCGTCCTGGCGGTCTCCCACGACCGCGCGTTTCTCAGAACGCTCGACTGGTTCCTCTACCTGCAGCACGACGGCAGGATCTTCGAGATCACCGATCCCGACGAGGCCGTCCGCGTGGTCGCGGAGAAGGCCGAGCCTCGCCCCTCGGGGAAGGTCCGGCTCCTCACCGAGCCCCGTTAACGCCTCACCGACAAGGGGATCGTGGCCGTGTTGATGGCGATGATCCTGGACAGCCTGACCCGGTTCCCCACCGTCCGGAAGCCGAGCACGGTGAAGTGGGCCTCGGCCAGCGTGAACAGCCTGTCCTCGGGTGGGACGCCGCAGAACGCGCTGAGCATCCAGCAATGCGGGCCGCCGTGGGAGACGGCGACGACGCGGCGGTGGGGACCGGCCATCAGGCGTTCGACGGTCCCCGCGGCCCGCCGGACGGCGTCGGTGAACGGTTCGTCCCCGTCGAGCTCCAGGGTGTCGGTGTTTCGCCGGTCGATCAGCTCCATGACCGCCGAACCGTGACGTGCGGCGATCTCGGTCAGCGACCGTCCTTCCAACGTGCGGAAGGTGCGTTCGACGAGTCCCGGTTCGAGGCCGGGGCTCAGGCCGACCTGTGCGGAGATCCGCTCGGCGGTCATCCTAGCCCGCAGGGAAGGGGAGCAGTAGAGCCGGTCGGGCGCGAACGCCGCCATCTCCTCAGCGGCCCGGCGGGCCGCGGCGTCGCCCGCAGGGGTGAGGGGGCGTTGATCGTCCGCGTCCCAGACGTCCGTGGTGCTCGCCGCCTCGCCGTGCCGTACGAACACCAGAAGCCGTTCATCCTGCCCCACCGGGCCACCTCCAGTCGTCGGGGAGATCAGTGTTCAGCTTCGCCGCGTACCAGCCGCGCCAGTCCGCGTCCGAAGTGGAGTTCCAGGTTTCGGCCCGGACCCGCTGCCCGGCCGTGACGGGACCGGGCCGGATGAAGACCGTCCACAGCGGCACGAGCTGGAACCCGCGCCTTGCCTTGGCCTCGTAGGCGCCGATACCGGAGTGGAGCCAGCGCAGGCCGTGGTCGAAGGCGTACCGCAGCGGAAGGTGGCAGGTGAGCGTGAAGTAGACGCCGCTCCTTTCCACCAGCTCGTCACACGCGCCGTACGAGCGGATGTAGAGCCCTCCGTGGCTCGCCGCGGCGGTGGTCACGGCCGCCAACCGGCCACGCAGTCTGGCGGTGAAGACCAGCATCCGCTCGCCCAGGACCGTGCTCTGCGCATTGAGGAGCGAGGCGGTCCGGTCGCGGTCGGCATGGCCGTCGCGTCTCTCCCGGCCGAGGGTGATGAGGTCGGCCACTTCGTCCACGATGCCGGAGAGTTTTTCGGCGCCGAGTGTGAAGGGCTCGCGGGTGAGGCGGCGTTCCTCGTAGAGGAGGTTCTGCCGCTTCCTCGGCGACAACGACGCCAGATGATCCTCAAAGGTCGGCGCGGTGATGGTCAGCAGGGTCGAGGGTCGGCAGCGCAGCGCCAGGACACGTTCGGGCAGCAGGCCGGTGAGGGACGCGGCGGCCTCTCCGGTGAGGAAGGGCCAGGCCACCGAGCGGGCTCCGCGCTCGTCCGCCAGGCGCAGGGCCTCCTCCACCAGTTCGCCGACGGTGTCCGGGTCCGTCTCAGCACCGGGTTCCGGTCTGACGGGACCGGTGGACAGCGTGCTGTTCCACGAGCCGACGGTCAGGCACGGGGCCCAATCATCGGCCGCCCGGCCCAGGGCCGGACGGAGCACGCTCCCCTCGTGGTCGTAGCCCCCGCCGGGCCGTACGGCCTCCAGGTGGACGGGCAGCATCACCGGAGACCGTCCCGGAACCGTCAGGTAGGTCAGGCGCGTTCCGCTGGCCTCGGCCAGGCCGAACCAGTCGGCGGAGTTGAACAGGGCGCCGGGGCAGCTCTCCCGTGCCCACACGCTGGGCGGGACGTCCGAGACGCGGCTTCGGCGGGTCATGACGGCTCCGGAGCGGAGTAAGCCGCGCGGACGCCGACACCCGCGTCGAGACACCGGCGGAGTCGCGCATCGTGGGCGTGGCGTTCCCGGCGGAGCCGATCCGCCGCGGGACCCGCAGGCCAGGCGAAGTCGATCCGCTCCCGGTCACCGGTCGCCACCAGCAGCTTCAGCATGTCCGGTCCACCGAACAGGTCGATGCGTTTCAGTGGCACGCCGCCCCAGCGCCGCCGGAGACCGTCGACCATGAGGAACATCCCGGGCGCGTGGCCGCCGAACCTGGCGTCGTAGGACCATTCCAGCGCGTAGACCGTGTCCTGGTGCCGAGCGTCGAGCCGGTAGGCGACCGGGCGGTCACCGAGTACGGCGGCAGACATGGTGACGAGCCGTCGACGGAGAAGCCGCTGGTAGTACCCCAGCTGTCCCTCGCTGTCGAGGTCGAGTCGTGCGGAGGCCTTCCAGGAGTGGCGTTCGATCTCCGCTAGCGCCGCGCAGGCTGCCGTGCCGGTCATCGTGGCCGCGCGCAGCGAGGAATTCCAGCGCCGTGTCTTGCGGGTGGCCTGTGAGCCGTGGCGCTCCCGGAACCGTTCCATGACCCCGTGTCCTCCGTCGTCCCAACGGACGACTGGGGAAGGGCTCCGCCGCCAGACGGCCATGCGAGGGACGGCCGCGAGCCGATCAGCGGCGGCACTCTCGGGGTAGGCCAGCGGGAAGTAGAGGAGGCCGGTGCCGAGATCGGCTGCGATCTCCCCGAGCAGGCGCTCCAGGATGCCGGGGTCGAGGTCGGAGGCGGCGAGGACCGGCGCGCCGGGGAAGAGGGACCGCCACCCGCGGCCGGTCTGCCGGAAGGCCAGGACGCAGCGTGGGCTCCCCGCCGGCCAGCCGTAGACCACGCTGGTCTCATTCGTCTGCTCCAGCCTCGCCGTCAGCGTCTCCGGGTGCTGGTGTGGCATCTCGCCCGCCGCCTTGAACAGCTCTCCTACAAGCCCCGGAAGCTTGTCGGCACGTGCCTCCCGCTCTGGATCGGGCGGCCATAACCGGTGCGCCGTCTTCATCCGTCGTCACCCTCCGGAAGTCTTCGGATCGTCGACGAGCCGGAGAATCTCCCGGATCTTTCCGGGTTGGCTCGCGACGATTTCCAGTGAGCACTCGCCTCGCAGATAACGGCCGCCGTGGTGGGCGACGCTCTCGAATTTGGCCATGAGCAGCCCGGTCAGCACGTCCTCGACGGAGCAGGAGATGCCCCCCTCGGTCTGGTAGGCCCCGAGCATCCGTTCCAGGAGCACGGTCGGTTCCGGTGCGCCGGAGCGGAGCACGATCGTCTGGGCGATGGTCGCCAGGTCTGCTAGGACGAGGTCTCTCCTGGCGTGGTCCCAGTCGAGAAGTCCGGTCAGCACGGGCTCGCCGTCCGCGGCCATCCGGAGGTTGGGATTCGAAGGGTCGCCGTGCACGAGTTGCGTCGGCTGCCGGGTCAGGATCTCCAGTCGTTCGCGGACCCGCGCCTCCGCCGTGGCGACGATGTCCCTCTGCTCGGCGCCGTAGCCGAGGCGGGGGTCGGCGGCCAGTGCGGTTCCCCGCTCGAACAGCGTCACCATGTCCGTGTCCGAGACGGTGAGCGTCGGCGGGAGCGTCCTCAGCAGCCGGTGCAGGCGTGCCATGCCCGCCGCCACCGCCTCCATGTCAGCGGGGGAGGACGCCACCGGCGCGCGGCCGGGAACATGTTCGGTCATCCACCAGATCCATCCGGCCGTCTCGACGGAGTGCTCTCCCGACCTGGTCCGCAGGAACGCCGGAACGGCGTAGGCACCACCTGTTTCCTGGGCCACCGCGGCGCATACCGCCCGGAGCCGGTCGATGGACTCCCGCATCGAGGGCGGAGCGCTGGACAACCACGCGTCGCCGACGCGCCAGGTCGTCTTGTTGACGCCGATGTCCACCCGTTCGGCAGGCTCGGTAAGCCCCCAGTGCTTGTTGCTCAGGTCACGGGCGAGTGAGTCGAGGTCGCTCGGGGTGAGTCGCTGTGTCATGTCTGGACTTCCTCACTGGTCGCGGACGTCACGTCGTCACCGCCGTCCCTGTGGGGCTGGATCTTGGTGACCGTCACGCGGTCGTAGAGCTTCCCGAGCCTGGGCAACGGCGGGTCAGACCACGGTCCCAGCCTGTCAGCGGCGGTCCTCCGCCATGCTCGATCTCCGAAGGTGGTATCCGGGTGGAGTCGCTTTCCGCGACCGTCCAGCCGCGGGAACCGCGACAGGGCGACCGCCGCCTTCCGCCATCCCGGAGGCAGGGCGCTCCCGGCGTCGCGGAGTGCCTCGCGTGTGGCCGTCCGCCAGGCGTCCATCCTCCGCCCGTGGAGGGTCAGAGCGGACAGGGCGGCTCGGACGGCCCCGTCATGGAGGTGCAGCTCGAGACCGAAGGCGATCTTCCGGCCGTGGTCGTCCTTCCCCCCGTTGAGGAAGGTCCGCACGTCTTCGACGATGTCGGCGCCGCCCGCGACGACTCCTCCTCCGGCCCCGCCAAGAGGCTTGCCGCTCCGGAACGAGGAGACCAGCACCGTCGAGTGGACGGCCGCCTGCCGCCACACCTCGGTGTCCGGTGTCTGCGCCAGATCGATCACCAGGGACACCCCGTGCCGAGCCGACCAGTCGCGCCACGTCTCCATGTCGGGGGCGTGCCCGCCGTACGGTGCGTAGAGGACCAGTCCGACGTCCGTGGACGCCGCGATCATGTCGGCGTGGGCGGTGGACATGAGGAACGCCTCGTCAACGTCCACCAGAGCCGGCCGCATACCGGCGAGAAGTACGGCGTGCACGACACCGGAGCAGATCCATCCCGGCATCAAGACCGTACGGCCCGGGGCTGCGAGGCAGGAGGTCAACGCGAGTACCGCCGCGCAACCGCTGGCCGCGACCGCGGCGCGTTCGCATCCCAGTGACTCGGCCGCGCGGAGTTCGAGTTCGCGTCGTCGCACCGCTGTGCCTCCTCCCGGCTCCGTTCACGGTTCCGTCCCGCCTCAAGCATCCCGGCCGGGGTGCTCGTGATCGTCCCCGGTGGCGCAGGCGTTTTGTCCGGTGTTCTCGCGGATCTGAGCAGGGGTTTCTCCGGCGAGATCGAGAAAAGTACTCATCGGCTGTCCGTATCCGTATGCATCGGTCGGACCACAGGATGCGTCCCGATGGCTTTCCGGGAAGACTTGGACGCTTACAGGTCTCCGATCGACAGAGAGGTCGTCGTGGGGGTTGGACCCAAGCCGGGTAGCAAGCTCCACCGGGACCGGCTCCGCGCCCGGCTGGCGGTGCTGGGCTTCAGCGGAGAGCGGCTCACCCGGAAGCTCTATGAGGAACTGGTACGCGAGTGCGGGTGCCGACCTCGGGAAGCGTGGCGGCTGGCGTGCGGACTGTCCCTGGACGAAGTCGCCGCCCGCTTCAACACGCTGCTGGACGATCCGAGGGCGCCGATGCGCAAGGGGCGGATCTGGGACTACGAGAAGTGGCCTTCGCGCGGTGCCCGTCCGACCGTCCGGACACTGCGGATCCTGGCGCGCATCTACGGGGTGGCGTGGGTGGAGCTGGTCGACCTCGAGGATCTGGCGGCGATGCCGGAGGCGGACAGAGGCGAGTACCACGCCGCGGTGACGGACGGTGGCGCGTTCTCTGAGCCGCTCGTTCCCGCCCGCCGAGTGGTCCGGGTGGTCCGGCCCGGCTCTGACCCGTCTCCGGTAATGGGGCCGGACCGCACGGGGACGATTCCCTACGGACGGAAGCCTCCCGCATGGGCTGCCTTGTCCCCGGATCTGGTGACACCGCTCGTGCCGGCCCGGACCGCCGGTTTCCTCGACGCGGTCTTCCGCCAGTACGCCGCCGCCGAGAACGAACTCGGGCCGCTCCAGGTGATCGATGCCGTCAGCGGGCACCTCTCCCACCTCCGCAGGGTGATCCCCCGAGCGCAGGGCGACACGCGTGCGGACCTGTTGCTGGTCGGGGCGCGGTTCGCCGAGTTCGCCGGCTGGCTCTCCCAGGACCTCGGGGACGTGATCGCGGCGTCGTACTGGACCGACATGGCGTTGAAGTGGGCTCGGGAGAGCGACGACAGGCTCATGACCGCCTACACCCTGATGCGCAAGAGCAACCAGGCGGCGGAGGACCGCGACGCCGCTCTGACGCTGGAGCTGGCGGAGGGCGCCCTCCTTGATGCGGGCTCTCTCCCTCCTCGGCTTCGCGCGGTGGTACTCCGCCAACGCGCCAGAGGGCACGCGCTACGCGGAGACGGTGTCGCCTGCGCCCGGGACCTGGAGCGGGCCCTCGCCGACGCGGACCAGGCGGACGCCGACTACACCGATGCCGACTACTGCACACCGGCGTTCGTCGCTCTGGAGAGTGCCCTCTGCGAGCTGGAGATGGGCAGGCCGCTCCGGGCCGTCGCCATGTTCGAGCAGGCCCTCCCGTCGCTGCCGCAGCGGCAGCTCAGGGATCGGGGCTGGTATCTGGCCCATTTCGCCGAAGCGCTCGCGGCCCGCGGAGACGCCGAACACGCCTGCGATGTCGCGAACCGCTCGCTCGCCATCGCGAGCGCCACCGGCTCCGGACGGATCACCAGGGAACTACGGCGGGTCCGCGGACTGCTCGTAGGCTTGACGACGGATCACGGTGTCGCCGAGTTCGACCACGCCCTGCGGGAGTTGCCATGACCGCCAGACCTGATGGGCCTCGCCATCTGCTGCCCACTGCCACGAGCGCCGACGTCGCGGCGGCGCAGCCGACCGTCGCGGTCCTCCCGGTCGGAAGCTTCGAACAGCACGGCCGGATCCTCCCCCTGGCCACCGACACCATGGTCGCGGCCGTCATCGCCGCGCGCCTCGCCGACGACTACGGGCTCTTCCTCCTGCCGCCGGTCACGATCTCGTGCTCCCACGAGCACGCGGCCTACCCCGGTACGGTCAGCATCTCCCACAGCACACTGACCGCGATCATCACGGATATTCGACGGTCGCTGCGCCAGTCGGGAATCACACGGCTGGTCCTGGTCAACGGACACGGCGGTAACTACGTACTGTCTAACATCGTTCAGGAGGCTAACGTCTCTGTCCCGGAGATGATCTTGTTTCCCGCTCGGCAGGACTGGGAGGCAGCGCGACAAGATGCCGGGCTGGTGACGAGCGCGAGTGAGGACATGCACGCCGGCGAACTCGAGGTATCACTGCTCCTGCACGCCTACCCTGAGCTTGTCGGTCAGGTGAACGAGAGCGACGATCACGACTCCGGCCCGCGTCCGCACCTGCTGACCATGGGGATGCCTGTCTATACCCCGAGCGGAATCATCGGCCGCCCATCTGCGGGAACGCCTGAGAAAGGGCGCATGCTCCTTGGCTCGCTCAGCCGCTCCTTCAAGGAGCACCTCGGTCTGATCGCTGGCCAAGAAGCACAGGTGTGATGCGCGATCGGAGCCTCCGACGGGTCCTGGCGGCTGGGGGGCTCGGCTCCGCCGGTCGGGGCTCTTGCCGCGAGCGCGATGATTCCCGTCTGGCAGGACTAGCGCGCGAGGCGCTGACGAACGCTTCGCGGCTTATCTTTGAGATGGCAGGATGCGTGTCCCTTGATGGCCTATATTCTCGGTGACCCATTTTTGTTGGATGGGGATGCTTGATTCGCGCGGCGCGCAGGTTTTTGCTTCCTTGATTTATTTTCTTGTGGAAACTTGGTTATCTAGAATCCTGAAAGTAATCATCGCCGGATAAACCTCTATTGAGCGTCGGCTTCGACGACATCGATGGTGCCGGGGGTGACGAGTGGTCGTAGGGAAGGTCGTTCCACTAGAAAGAAGCTTTGGGTTTCTCTCGTTTCTGATTCGAGCCGGTGTTGCCGGAGGGGCCATAGCGGTCGCCTGCTCGGGCGGGGCAGCCCTCGCGGGCGCCCAGGAGCCCTACTGCCCGCCCGTATCCGAGCGGGCTCACCAGGTCTACGACATCGACCAGTGGTGCGCCGCGGTCAACCAGGATCTCGCCAGCGGCCGGATGCCGGACTTCGCCGGAAGGCTGGAGGAGTTCCGGCGTCGTCCTGCCACGACGGTGCCAGCCGCGCAGAAGAAGACGCCCAGACGGCCGGTAGCTCAGGTGAGGCCACCGGCCGTCAAAGGCGGGCAAGACAGCGGCTCGCGGATCAGAGAGCTCACCAACGTTCCGAGACTGCCGAGGACGGAAGCACCGCTGGAGCGGGCCAAGGATGGAATCGCTCACTGGACGGGCAACGGCGAGGAAGCAGCCAGGCGGTGGCCCTTCCCCGGGAGAGGGCGGTCGGATCGGGGTGAGGCACCTGCCTTGGACATCGGTAAAGGCAGGGAAGAGACACCGGGCACGTTCCCGGCCCCGATGCTTTCTCCCAGCGCGAACGCGACAGCTCACCCGTGGTGGCGTCTTGCACCCAGCCTCCGCCCGGCTCCGGTGAAATCCGCGCACGCGCTGCCTGAGCCCCAGAAGGTGTTCGAGCCGCCCATAGGGAATCTCGGGGAAACGGCGCTGCAGACCCCTTCAGCCCCGGCCCCGATAAGCACGGCGCTGGTGTTCGGTGTCGCGGTCGCGCTGGTGAGCGCGCTGCTCATCCGCCGGGCCCGGACGTTCTCGATGGCCAGGGCGCTGGCGGCCGGTCCCGCTGAGGCGCCAGCGGCGGTCCCGGTGGATTCCACCGGGGCTGGCCGGACGGGCAAGACCATCCCTGGCCGCGAGACGCCAGCAGCTCCTGCGCCCCGGGATGCGCCTGACGACGCCGAGGTGCCGTCGGCCGCTCCGCTGAAGATGGACGCCGAGTTCTTCCCGGAGCCCGCACCGGCTGAGGGCGCTGCAGCCGAGCCACTCCACGAGGCCGGAGTCGCGACCGCCGAGCGCCAGCTGGTCGTCACCGCGCCGACCGCTCGTGCCGCCGGTCAGCTGTTCGGCGTGACCCAGTTGCAGGTGGATGGCAGGCCGGTCTCCTTCAGCCGAGCCGAGGGCCGGGACCTGTTCGCGCTGCTGGCCGCCTCCAAGGACGGGGAACTGCAGGAGACCGTGATCGAGCGGTTGTGGCCGGACGAGGCCGGAGAGCGCGGGGTCCGGCACTTGGAGACCGGGGTGCGTGACATCAACGCCGCGCTGCGGCAGGCGACGGGACTGTCGGCCGGAATGAAGTTCGTGGTGAAGACCGGTCGACGCCGCCACCTGCCCGCGGCCTACTTCGACATCGACCTGTGGCGGTTTGAGGAGGCGCACCTGCAGGCCAGTACAGCGATCGATGACCAGGCGCGGGTGCAGGCGCTCCGGCAGATGGTCGCCTTGTACCGGGGGCCGCTGTTCGCCGACAGGGAGGATCTGTGGTGCCTGCCGCTACGGCAGTCCGCCGCCAGCCAGGCGATGAACGCCATCATGCGCCTGGCTGATCTGGAGCGCCGGACGGAGCCGGAGCATGCACTGGATCTGCTGACGTTGGCGGTCGAGCGGATCGACCCGTACGACGAGGTCGTGTGGTGCCAGATCATGACCATCCAGGGTGAGCTGGGCCGTCTGGCCGCGGTGCATAAGACGTTCCGGCGGCTCACCGACCGGCTCAACGAGATCGACGAGCAGCCTGGCCGGCAGGCGCGGCGGACCTACGAGCGCATCGTCAACTGAAGACCGGGAGGTCCTGATCTGCGGAACCGGTCAGGACCTCCCGGCCAGGCGCTGCCCGCAGGGCGTCCCGGTCGCGACCGGAGTACCCGGCGAGCGCCTCGCCGGACAGGAGTTGGCCGGGGGCGGTGCCGTAGATGCGGGCCAGGAGCCGAAGCGCCCAGACCGGAGGACGTCGTCCGGCCTCCGGCCAGAGCTCGTAGTCATAGAGCCTGCTCTCGCGTAGAGATGCCGCCCCGGAGGAGTCCAAGGTGTTGAACGCGGTGACGGTCTGGGTGGCGGTGAGCCCGGCGGCGTAGCGGTACAGCCGCAGCGGGCTCACCGGGTGATCGAGCGAGAGCACGATGGCGATCTGGTCGACGGTGAAGCCGTGGGCGCGCAGCAGGAAGCCGCGGCGGCGGCACTCCAGCAGGGTCTGGTAGCCCTTCCCTGACATGATCGATTCGTCCTTCCGGTGTTCGTGCTGGTCAACGGCGGGCGGATCGTATGTCGCCTCTCGAAGCTGATCGAGCCTGCATGGGGTGATCGATTCCAGCGGTGCTGGGTGCCGGTACGCCGATGACGGGTGTTTCCGCAGGCCGCCGAGGGTGCTCGTGGAGGGTCGGCGGGGTAGTGGTGGGGGTTCGATTCGGACGCCGAGTCGATTCATGGTGCTGGCCCCTCCCGGATCCCCGGGACGACGCGAAGGCGGCCCACCATGAACGACCATGACGACACCAGCAGGTTCACCGAACCTCGCCCCGGCCTGATCACCCGTTCTCGGCTGTGGCGCGGCTTCGGCCCGCTGCTGTGGCGCAGGCGCTTCCCCGGCCGGGGCGATCAGGCGGCGTCGGCCCGGCGGCTGGTCCGGCTGCTGCTGGATGACACCCCTCGAGCCGAGGACGCTGAGTGGATCACGGCAGAGTTCGTCAGCAACGCCCTGCTGCACACCCGTTCCGGCCAGCCGGACGGCTCCTTCGTAGTAGAGGTGCAGCGTGGTTCGCGCTCGGCGCGCATCACCGTCCACGACCTCGGTGGCGAAGGCGTCCCGGCCTTCAATGCGGTCCCGCGCGGGCCGGAGGTCGGCGAGCACGGGCACGGGCTGCGCGGAGTGGCGGAACTGGCAGACAAGACCGGAGTCTCCGGTGACCCGGTCGTCGGACACGCGGTCTGGGCGCGACTCACCCTGAACCCGCGCGACGCCCTGCGCAGCGCTTCATGAACGGTCACGGCGGCTACACGGGATCGGTGCTGGCCTACAACCTCGAAGAAGCGACCCGCCAGGAGCTGCAGCGGCTGCGCCGGGACTATCCCAACTGGGGTTTCCTGGTCCTGAGCTACGTCTGGGTCGCGGTCCGGGGGAAGAACATCGTGGTCGTGGCCTCCACGCCGAGGGAGCTGCGCGCCGCGTTGCCACCCGCCCCCGCCGACCCGCCGGTGGCGTACCCGCTGGCCACGACGCGCCCGCTGGCGGCTGTACCCGGCCCGGCCGGAGTGTTGCCCGCCCAGGCCACCCGTACCGGCACGTGGGCCGTCGTGGGGCGTTCACCAGCCGTAACGCGTCTGGGGCGGTTGCTGTGGTCTTGGTGTCACCGATCATCGGGGCGGGCTTGACACCCATTGCGGAGACGGGTGCCCATCGTCGTGGCCGGTGCGGGGTTCCCGCTGCTGAGGGGGCGTGGCAGGGACCGCGCACCGGCTGCGGAGATCAGCAGGAAGCAGCGCCTTCCTCACGCTTCCCCAGACCGCCCCGGCCCGAGGACTTCGTCACCAAGGGGAGGTTGCTTCCCAGGGGTGCCCGGCCTCGAGACTCCACCCCGGCTCGGCCTGCTCACCCGGTGATTTTGCGTGTCGCGTCCGGTGTTGTGTTTTGCTGTGGCGTTCGGCGGTGCCACTTAGACCGCATCGACGGGAAAGCGAAGTTCCTGCAGGCTGGGCTGCTTTCGTACGATGCGTTGCGCCGCCCGACTCGCCTAAGGGCGATCGGTGAATATGTGCGGGCACGTCCTCATGCGGTCCTGTGTTTTCCTCGCGGTGCTGCTCGCCGTCCGCTGCTTCCCCTCTCTCGCCCGCCTGCTCCTACCCCACCCGGCGCGGCCCGCCGGCCGCCCTCGATGGCCTGTCGAGGCTGCCCGGAGCCGAACCGCGTTCAGCCTCGGCCGAGCCGAATCCCGTTCGACTCGTTGCGCGCCCGGCCCTGACGGGGCACGGCTGTCCCGCTGTCCCGCTGTCCCGCTGTCCCGCTGTCCCGCTGTCCCGCCGGACGGGCGGACGGGCGGGGCGCGGGTGGGGCGGTCAGGGGCACGGGCGCGCCCGTCCCTCAGTGCGGCCGGGGAACCGGTGCCGGGAAACGGGGTAGAAGCCGGTACGGCCCCGGTGCGCCTGTAGGGGGCGCACCGGGGCCGGTAGGCCGGTCCGGGGTCAGGCGGTCATGGGCGCGTCAGCGGGACCGGTAGGCGGGGTTTGCGCAGCGGCGGCGATCAGGGCGGCCACCTCGGCGGGCGGCATGTCACGGGGCGCGGTGGCCACGGGAACCGTCCGGACCAGTCGCCCGTCCGTATCCCTGATGTCCCGCTCGATGATCACGGGGGCGTCCGGGGTGGCCGAAACCGTGATCGTGAAGTCGCGGGAGTTCCCTACCCCATAGCGCTGGGTGAACTTCGGCCCGACGGTGCCGTCACCTTGGCCCCACCGGCGGAACCCGTGAGCGGCGAGAGCCTTGGTGTAGGGCACGGTCAGCGGCATCAACTCCTTGATCTTTTCCCATGACCTCTCGTAGTCGCCGAGGATGTCCGCGAGGTCGTAGGTGATCGCCTCATCGTTGGACGGCAGGCCCGCCTCGACCCGAAACTTCCGCAGGTTCTGTATGTCCTCGTACGTAGCGATTTCCAGCAGCTTGCCGTCATTGCCCGCCGCGCAGGGCCTGATGACGGTGCTGGTGCCGTTCCACATCAGCGCCGATCCGGTGCCGTAGAGCCACAGTTCCCGGATGTGGGCCACGTCTACCGCGTTGCGTGCCTGCATTGTTTCGTCCTTTCGTTTCCTGATTAACGTTCCGGGGCTTCCCGGTGCGCTTCCATGGACGCTCGACCGGCCGTTTCGTGTCAACCTGATCCGCCGTTTCTTTCCATGATTCTTTTCGGCGGCCAAAAAGGTAAGTCGGTCCATCCGTTGCGGTTAGCGGATTCGGGTTGCCTGCTGGCGGCAGATCGAGATACGGTCCGAGCCGAACACCCCGAAAACCCGCGTTGACCAGCAAAAACGTGGGTTCCCCTACGCGAAAGGAGGCAGGTATGGCGTACGCGCCTACCGTATCGGAACAATGCGTCAAGGAATTCACCGATGCCGCTGCCGGAACGCTACTCGTGGCCGTTTCCGGGTGCGGATGGATCGTGGACGGTGACTATTATGAAAAACACCTAGCGGGCGCATTCGTCATCATGTCTCGCGAGGACCTGGACGCCATTGACGCGGACACGCCCGGCCTCCACCCGGCCCTCCATGGTCAGTTGATGACCAGCCACGTCGCCGAGGTGATCCCCGAGGGGCCGGAACCGCACGTGATCTACCGGTGCCCGATTTGCTGGGAGCAGGTGCGGCGCGGCCAGCCGTGGACGATCACACCGGGCATGCCGCCGCAGCACTGGCACCACCTCGACGGCGAGCCGCTCTGCCCGGTCATGGGCGTGGGCGGGTACGTGCCCGCCGCCCCCGTTCCGGCGTTTCGCTGACCGCCCCAAACCGGGGGCCGGACGGTGCCCCGCCCGATCACGGGCCGGGGCCGCCGTCCGGCACCCCGGCCCGGCGGACGGGTTGCCGGGGAGCCGGGCCGGACCCATCCGCCGACCTACTCGCCGGGGCAGGGTCGGAGCGGCGACAGGGCGTGCCCCGCCGCACGTCCGGGAAATGCGCCGCGCCACCGGTACAACCGGCCGAGTGTGCCCTCCTGTCGGATGCACCGGGCTGCTTCCCCTCATCCGGACATGCCCGCCGACCATTCCCCTCCACCTCAATCCGCCTCCACTCCATGGAAGCCGATTGCATTCGCGTAAATAACGGGCGAGCTCACCGGTCATCCGAAGTCAAGCTGCAGCTCGCGACTCTTCTGAGAAGAATAACCGCAGCTCAGGCGAGGTCTTGTTAGGCAAGCCTCTCCAGCCGCTGCGGTAATGAAAAAACATTCCCCGACCGCTTGAAAAGCCCCCCGACCAGAGACATGGTCGAGCTCCAACAAAAACCGGACCGGCAAAACAGCTACCGGAACCCAACAGGAAAGGACCCCTACCAATGGCCGCCATCATCACCCCGGAAACCGCTACTGACGCCCCCCACGGCCCCGACCCGGACAGCGACTCCACCTCCGGCCCGAACTCCCGCGCCGAGGCCCTGTGGGCCGCCCTGACGGCCACCCCCGGCGGAACCGCCATCATGATCGGTGCCGTGGCCGGAATGAGCCGCGCAGCCGCCTCCAAGATCCTCAACCAGCTCGAGGCCGAGGGTCGTGCCACCCGTGTCCCCGGCGGCCACGACGGGCGCGGCCGGACCCCGGACCGTTGGCACCCCGTCATCGCCGACACGCCCGCACCCGCCCCGCGTGACGATGCCCCCGCTGACCCGGCCCAGGACGCCTCCACCGAGCCGGACCCGGCCGCCCCGATCACTCCTGCAGGGAACGACGAGCCCGACCTTGCCCCCGAGCCGACCGGCGAGGCCGAGGCCACCGGTGAGCCCGACGCTGACCGGCCCGGCCCGGCCGAGGTATCCGAGGCGGAGCCGGTTGCCTCGTCCGGGGACACCGAGCACGAGCCCACCCCCGAGCCGACCGCCGCCCCTGTTCCGGGAGATGTCACCTCGGCGGACCCGGCCCAGGACACCTCCGCCGAGCCGGTTGCCCCGCCCGGGGACGACGAGCCCGATCTTGCCTCCGAGCCGACCGGCGAGGCCGAGGCCACTGGTGAGCCCGGCCCGGCCGACGACGGCCCGGACGTCCCCGAGGAGGACGGGTCGGATATCGCGGAGGAGGAGTCCGCCCAGCCCGAGGACCCGGCCCATGCCCAGGCCCGCGCCGAGCTGCTCGAACTCGCGGACCTGATCCTCGGCACGGTCACCGCGATGGACACCGGCGAGCCCATCCTGGCGCTCGGGCGGCTGGAGATGTTCACCGCCAAGACCGCGCAGGCGCACCGCACCGCCCGCGCGGTGCTGACCGGTACCAGCCCGGCCCGCACCGCCACCGGCCGCACCAACGGCCGGAACGGTGCCGAGGGCGCGGTGGTCCGTCCCGGTCAGCTCCGCGACCGGATCCTGGCCCACCTGGCCGCCCACCCGGGCAAGGACTTCACCCCCTACGAGATCGGCCGGGTCCTGGAGAGTTCCTCCGGCGCGGTGGCCAACGCCCTCGACCGGCTGGTCAACCTCGGCCAGGCCGAGCTGACCTGCGAGCGTCCCCGCCGCTTCGCCCTCACCGCCGACCCGGCCCCCGGCAACTGACACCCCGGCGCGGGCGGGCCGCCACACGGCCCGCCCGCCCCCGAACCGATGGTCCTTGCCTACTCCGGGACCGGTCCGGCTCGCCGAACACCCCCGACCCCCAACCACCGCTCCTCATGTTGTCCGTTTCATCACGCCCAAGGAGGCACCTGTCATGGCCCACGAGATCGAGATCTTCGCTGACGGCTCCGCCGGATTCGCCGCCGCCGGAAAGCCCGGCTGGCACCGGCTCGGCTACACCGCCCCCGGCCCGATGACCGCCGAGGAACTCCTGTCCAACGCCCAGCTCGCCGGATGGAACGTCCGCAAGGTGCCGGTCGGCACGGTCACCGACCCCGACACCGGCCAGCCCGTCACCGCCGACGAGGACTTCCTGATCGTCCGTACCAACCCTGTCTCCGGAGCCCCGGAGCGGCTCGGCATGGTCGGCAAGGACTACAAGATCGTCCAGAACGAGGAGGTCGCCGACTTCCTTCAGACCCTCGTCGACGAGTCCGGCGCGATCTTCGACACCGGCGGCTCCCTGAACGGCGGACGGAGGGTCTTCGTCACCATGAAGCTCCCCGAGCCGCTGATGGTCGGCGGGTTCGACCAGGTCGACCTGTACCTGGCGGCCTTCTCCCGGCACGACGGCTGGGGCTCCTTCACCACGGTCGCCACCCCGGTCCGGGTCGTGTGCGCCAACACCGAGCGCGCCGCGCTGCGCAACTTCGCCTCCATGTTCAAGGTCCGCCACACCGGCCACATCGCCGGGCGGATCAACGAGGCCCGCGAGGCGCTCAAGCTGACCTGGCGGCACGGCGAGGCCTTCGCCGCCGAGGCCGAGAAGCTCCTGGCCACCCCGATGGACCTCAAGGAGTTCCGCCAGTTCACCGCGACGCTCCTGCCTTTGGACCCCGAGGCCAAGGACCTCACCCGCAAGAACCACGAGACGGCGATGCGCGAGCTGGAGTGGCTGTTCACCGACGCCCCCACCAACGAGCCCATCCGGGGCACCCGCTGGGCCGCCTACAACGCCGTCACCGAGCGACTGGACCACCGCAGCCCGGTGGTCGGCCGCCGCGAGGCCGCCATCGTCCGCGCCGAGCGCGCCCTGCTGGACGACCACGCCAACAGCAAGCTCAAGGCCCGCGCGTTCTACCTCCTCGCCGCCTGACCGCCCCGCGTCCGGTACGGCCCACCGCCGGGCCGTACCGGACCCCGCACGTACCAGACGGCCCCGCCCCTGCCCACAGGCGCGGATGGGGCCGGACATTCCACCGCTATTGACTCTCGAAGGAGAAGATCATGGGACAGCTCGAAACCCTCGCCGCCGACCACCACAGCCAGGCCAGCCAGGAGTGGAGCGAGGCACTCGGCAAGATCGCTTATGCCGACGAGGGCGAAGGTGAGGGCTTCACCGCCGAGGAGATCGCCCGCGCCGCCGTCGCCCAGAACGTCCGCCTGTGGTGGCAGCAGGTTATGGACCTGATCCACGGCGACGAGCTCGACGGCGCCGAGGCGATCCTGCAGACCCGGCACCGGGCCGAGCAGCATCTCATCCGCTCTCAGCCGGTCTGCTACGGCGACCTGTTCGTCCAGGCCATGGCCCAGGCCCGGCGGCAGGCCGCCCAGCAGTTCCTGGCCACCACGCAGAAACTCGCCGAGGCCCTCACCGGCCCCGCCCAGCGGGCGCACGACGCCCGTGCCGGGCACGCAGCCGCCCCAGCCCACGGTCCCGGCCCGGACGTGAACCCTGGTCCAGCGGGCACCGGTCACCGGCCGTGAGCGGCGACGCGGTGACGGCCCGCAGGCCGGGCCGAGGGACCTGCCTGGCCCGCGCCCCACCGGCCCCGTCACCCCGCCGCCCATCCCACTGCGTCTCCCCGCCTGGGGCGATCGCGCCACCGGGCAGCTCGCAACCCATCCTCACCAGGAAGGAAACGATCACAATGGATGACACCCCTACCGGCCGCCACACGGCTCCCTATCCCGCGATACGTACGGCCATCACCGGCCAGCCGACCTCCGAGCCCGCCCCCGCCAGCTCAGGTACGGCCGACCCGATCGAGGAAGTCGGCCGTCAGGTGCAGGAGGCACTGGCCGGAGCCCAGCGCACCTACTGCGTGGCCGCCGCCGAGGTGGCTTACCAGCTCCAGCAGCGCGGTACCCGGCTGACCTCCAAGCAGCTGTACGACGCCTCCTACTCCCAGGCGCTGCGCACCTGGTGGGAGCGGGTCGCCGAGCAGATCAGCGCCCAGGAGCTGTTCGCTGATCACGCGCTGCGCCGGGTCCGCTCGTGGGCGCGGCACTACCTGACCGGCGAGCCCGCCGCCGCCCAGCCGGGCACCTTGTTCGATCATGCACTGGCCCACGCCTCCCGCGCCGCCGCCCGCCAGTTCCTGCTCACCAGCGGACAGCTTCTCGCCGAGCACGCCACGCGGCTGGGACCGGCCCCGGCCCAGACCTCGGCCTCGACCACCCCGGCTTAGGTCCCGGCCTCGTGAACGCGGCTCCGATGACCGCACCGTCCGCTCGGCGGTACCCCAAGCCGGGTTCACCACCCCGTCAACCTCGAAAGGAAAGGATCACCATGGATTCCTCTACCTCCACCGCCGTCCCCGGCGGGTTGGACGGCCAGCTCCTCCAAGCGGTCACCGCCGCCCGCCACGCCCACGAGGCGACCGCCGCCGAGCTGGTCGGTCGTGTCCACCAGGGACAGCGGCTCACCGTCCAGCACTTGTACGCCGCCGCCTACTCCCAGGCCCTGCGCACCTGGTGGAACCTGGTCGCCGTCCAGACCGGCAAGCACGGCTTGGACGCCGCCTGCGCGATCCAGAAGGTCCGCTCCTGGGTGCGCGGCCATCTCACCAACGGCCCCGGCCTGCCGATCCCCGAGCGCCTCACCGACCAGGTCCTGGCACACACGCTCTTCGAGCACGGCCTCGGTCACGTCCGGCGGGTCGCCGCCCGCGACTTCCTCGCCGACGCCGGAAGGCTTCTGCTGCTCGCGGAGACTCCGGCGGCCGGCACCTCCGAGAAGGAGGCCGCCAAGTGAGCCCCGAGCAGACGAGCCCCGGCAAGGTGAGCCCGGACGTGGAGATGTTCCAGCTCCTGGCCTGGAGATGGAACGTCACCACCGCCAAGTCCTACGCGGCGGGCCGTACTCCGGACAGGCAGCTCGACCCCGCCACCTGGGCGGGCCTGCTGTCCTTGATCGTCATCGACGAGCACCACGCCGAGGGTGTTGACCTGGCCGAACCGGTGATCGCCGTACCCGTGCCCGACGGCGGTGGCCCGCTGGTCATCGACGGCTGGCACCGCATCCACAAGGCCCTGACCACCGGCGTCGAGCGGCTCCCGGTCATCTTCCTCACGGCCGAGGAAGAGCTGGCCTGCCGCATCCACGGCGGCGAGAAGGGCTACGGCTGGCGATAGCGGCCCGGTGACGCAGGTGGTGTACCCCAGCCAGGGAAAGTGGCTGGGGTACACCTCCTGCACCACCGGACACGGCACGGCTCGCGGCCCAGAGACAACTGGAGCAGGCTACCGGCAAGCTTCACTGCGACCGGGCAGGCCGCCGGATCACTGGCTCGCGCTGGTCCGGCGCTGCCGCACCTGTTCACGCAGGGTGTACAGCTGCACTAGGCCTTCGTCGGTCACCAGGTACCAGAACTCCCAGCCATTCCAAGATCCTTTTCCGCATAGCTTGTTCGCTGCGTCCGAGACTGAGTCGGAGATCTGGTCCTTGACTGAGATCGTGCCGTCGGCGTTGATCTCCGCATGGCCGAGATCGAGACGGGTCCTGGAGACGATCCTCGCTCCGGGCGAGAGCAGGCCCTCGGTGATGAGGTCGATGAGCTCGACCCTCCCGCTAGAGCTGGACTTTCGTCGGCGCGATGTCTTCTGCTTCGTTGAGGTGGCGACCCCGTGCCCGAGGAGGTGGAGAAGACTGACGATCGGCTCGATGCTGGTCTCCAGCGCGGTCTGCTCGTGCCGGGGAAGCGTCTCGTCGTTCGGCCGGTTCCCGTTGTGCAGGCGCACGTGGGGAGAGGCATCAAGGAGGTCGTAGAGCCGCCCTTCGAGCCAGCCCGCCTGCGCCGAGTGGAAGCCGTACTCGGTGTCACGCCGGATCAGCACGGCTCGATACCAGTGATCCTTGTTGCGGAGGTGGTCGAGGACACGCGAGCGGAGCTTGCCGGGCGAGGCCTTTCCGACATACGCGCCCCAGATTCCTCCGTCGTCCGGCCGGTCCAGAAGGAGGTAGGCCCCGGGGACCTCCCAGGAGTCGTTCAGCGATCGGAGAAGGGGGCGGTCGGCGACGACCAGCCGTAGTGCGGTGTGCTCGACGACCACCTCTGACGGTCCGTACTCGGGGATGGGAACGAGAACCTTGAGCGGCAGCACATCACGGTCGTCCTTCACCTTGCCGTCCCTCCGACCAAGAACCGTATCCATGCCTTTGCGGAGCGTATCCGCTGCCTGCCCGATCTTGTCCGAAAGCCGGAGAGTTCTTCGCCAGCTCAGCCTGACGGATGCCCCACCCGCTCTGCTGCGGGCCGGGTGAAGCCGACCAGGTCGGGCCGCTGATACGGGGCGATCTTCACGAAGTCGCCGGTGCGGGGCGCGTGGATCATCCGGCCGCCGCCGATCACGATGCCCACGTGGCCGGGCCCGCTCGCCTCCATCCGGAAGAAGACCAGATCTCCGGGCTGCTCCTGGCCGGGCGGGACGGGTAGCCCGTGCCGCCACTGGTCGGCGGCGACGCGGGGGATGGTGATTCCGGCCGCCTGGTAGGCGCGCATGGTCAGCCCCGAGCAGTCGAAGGAGGCGGGTCCCTCGGCTCCCCACAGGTACGGCTTGCCGAGCTGGGCCTGGGCGTAGGCGATGACGGCGGCAGCCTGCTCGCCGGGGATGAGCGCGACGCAGGAGGCGGTGAGGGCGTCGACCGTCTGCTGAGCGAGCGGCTCCCAGCGGGCGTAGGCGTCGGGGAAGGCCGAGCGCTGTACGGCCTGGGCGGCGCGGGTCAGGGGTAGCTGCTCCCAGCCGGGCACCGCGATGAGACGGGTGTAGAACTGCCGGGCCGCGTAGCGCGGGTCGAGGATCTGTTCGGGTGTGCCCCAGCCTTGCGAGGGACGCTGCTGGAACAGCCCGAGGGAGTCGAGATGCCCGTAGGGGAGGTTGCGGAGCTGGGATTCCTGCAGGGCGGTGGCGACCGCGATCACGGCGGCACGGGCCGGGAGCCCGAGCTCCAGGCCGGTCTGCACGATGAGAGCGGCGTTCCCTCCCTGCTCGGCGTCCAAGCCCGCGACCGGGCCGCCCTTCTGCGTGCCGCTGCTGCCGGGGGTCGTCATCACGCAACCGAAGCCCCCGGAGGAGCCGGTGAAGATGCTGGCGGCTGCTGCGATGAAGACGGCGAACACAAGCAGGAGAAGGGCGGCGCCGGCCGCGGCGGACTTCACCTCGACTCGGCTCCCGATTCGAAGGACGCGTCGAGGGCATCACCTGACGCGCTGGCGTCGCGACGGTCGGGGGCGGCGCCGAGGGTGAGGTCGGGCCAGGCATCGGCGAGCTGCGCCAGCCGCAGCCGGGGACCGGGCGGGCCGACCGGTGCCCAGACCGGCCCGGCGGGGCCGTCGCCGACGCTGGTGTGGACGGCGGTGGCGACCGGCACGTCGGCCTCGCCGATGAGCTCGCGCAGATGGGTCTCGCGGGCGCGGCTGGGCAGCCACAGCAGCACCGGGGTGGTGATGGCGGTGGCTTCGGCCAGCTCGGCGTAGCCGGTCAGCTTGGCGGCGACCTTGGCCAGGGGTTCACTGCCGGTGTCGTGTTCGAGGAAGAAGTCGAGCTCGCGGCCGTTTTCGGCCCAGCGGCCGTAGGCGTCGGGCCGGGCCAGATCTCCCCAGAGCTGGGCGCAGCGGCGCTCGGGCCACCAGGCGCGGACCTCGGCGGCAGGGGAGTTGCGGGCGAAGTGGTGGAGATCGGCGAAGAAGTCGTTGACACCGATCTGGTGGCCGAGCCTGTTGGAGATCGAGATGGCCATGGCCACGTCGGGGTGGTAGCCGAGCTGGCTGACGGTGACGCCGTCCTTGGCCGCGAGGAGGGCGGCTCCGGCGCGGCCGAGGATCCAGTGAGAGGGGGCCGAGCCGCCGCCGTAGGCGGTCCAGGGCCGGAACCGGGTCACGGTGTGCAGCTTGTGCAGGATCCCGAGGCGGCGGCGGGTGGGTTGGGGCAGCGTGAAGAAGATCTTCTGGATCTGGTGGGTGGTCAGCACGCGGTGCTGGTGCAGGTGGCTGAGGATGTCGTAGTCGCGCGGGGTGAGGCGTGCGGCCAGCTCGACCAGCGCGGCGGTATCGAGGCGGGGCAGTCCGAGCGGGATGCGGGTTACCGGCATGCGTCATCTCCTGTTCGTCGGGCGGTGGACCGTTGCTTCCGGCGAAGTGATCGGTGCAGGGCGTGCGGTTACTGGCCCCGGTGGGCGGCGCGCGGGTCGTGCCCGGCGGCCTTGCGTTTGCGGCTCGTCCCGCCGGTCGGGGCCGGGATGGAGAAGCGCTCGCGGGACGCTTCCCGGATCGCCTTCTCCCGTCCGGCGGTGATGGGCGGTAGCGGCCGGGTGCGCAGGGTGAAGGCAGGGGTTTGCTGACCGGCGACCACAAGCCGGGCGGCGGCCTGGAACGCGCCCAGGTGGGTGAGGTCGTGCGAGGTGATCAAGGGGGCGGTGTGGGCCTTGAGGTCGCTCGCGTCCTTGGGTGAGGCCGCGAAATAGATCTTGTTGCGGGCGTCGGCGGACAGCGCCTCGCGCAGGTCGGCGGGGAGCTGGTCGAGATGCTGGTGGGCCAGGATCAACGAGAGCCGATATCCCCGGGCCTCGGCGAGCACGTCGTTGATGTGGCCGGGCAGGTTGAGGAAGTTGTGGCACTCGTCGATATAGAGCGCGGCATCGGCTCGCTTGGCCTCGGCGAGGCGAGCACGGCCGGTGGCGGCCTGCCAGGTGTGCGCGAGCAGCACCGAGCCGAACAGGCGGGCGGCGTCATCGCCGAGGATGCCCTTGGGCAGGCGGGCCAAGACCAGGCCGCCATCGTTCAGGAGCTGACCGATCGGCACGGTCGTGCTCGGGCTGGCCAGGGCATGGCGGATGAACGGGCGCAGCAGGACCGCGCGTAGCTTGTTCATCACCGGCCCGATCACGGTCGCCTGCCCGGCCGGGGTGAGGGCCTGGTAGGAGTCCCAGAAGCCGGCCAGCAGCTCGTCGTCCAGCCGGGCGGTGATGCGGGCGCGGAATCCGGAGTCGGTCAGCAGCCGGGGCACCTCGGCCAGCGTCGCCCGCTGCCCGAGCACTTTGGTCAAGGTCAGGCAGGTGGAGCGCAGCAGGTCGTCGACCCGCGGTCCCCAGGCCGAGGAGAAGCAGCGGTGGAAGATGGTGACGATCGAGTCGACCGCGAAGGCCGGATCAGGTCCGGCCAGTACGTTGATCGCCGGGGGGCGGGCGCGGTCCTGCGGGTCGAAGACCACCGTCTTGCCGATCGCCGAGGCGGGCAGGCGGGCAAGGACGTCGTTGATCAGGTCGCCTTTGGGATCGATGACCAGCGCGCCTCGGCCCGCTTCGGCGTCGGCGAGCACCATGTTGGCCAGCAGGGTGGATTTGCCGACCCCGGTCCCGCCGAGGATGTGCACGTGGTGGCGGGCGTCGGCGACGGGCATCACCACCGGCCGCGCAGGGCCGCTGTCGGCGTCCCCCAGGACGCGGACCGGCCCGGCGGCCGACCCGCGCGGCACGGCCGGGGACGGGGCGATCGGGCGGGCTCCGGCGCGGGTGATACCGGGGGCGTCGATGTCCCAGGGCAGGTGAGCGAGCGCCGCCAGCTCGCTCACCGACAACAGGAACCCCGCATCCAACCGGCGCGAGCCGACCAGTGAGGCGGGCCGTAGCAGGCGGCGCCTGCGCAGGTACTGGTGGCCGGAGGTAAACAGGGCGAAGGCCCCGGCCACGGTGTGGGCCTGGCCGCGCAGCCACCAGGCCACCGTCTCGCCGGTGGCGGTGGAGGCGACCGCATACCGGATGGCCACCTGGTAGCGGGGCTGGCCCGCCTTGGCCAAGATGGCGCGGACCTGCTCGGCCCGCTCCGGGAACATCCGCGCCAGCTCGCTGGGACGGTCATGGCCCGACATCGGGACAAGCTCGTCCAGCACCTGCCCGACCGGGCTGGCGGTTCTCGCTCCGCGCAGGGCCGCTGCCGCGCGGTGGCCACGCCGCAGGCGCCGTCCGGTGGTGGGTCGGGCCAGGATCTGCACCACGACCTGCTCACCGCTGCGCAGGCCGCTCATCGCGGTCAGCAGCGAGCGCACAGGGTCAGCGTGGTGATCGGCCTTGAGGGGGAGGTGCTCGGTCCTGCCCACGATCAGGCGTCCGCCCGTCACCCGGGCACCGGATGGGAAGGGCGGGCTCGCGGGCTGGGCGGTGACGGTGGCACCGGGCCAGGCCGCTTGTACGGCCTTCTCGACCAGCCCTGACGGGACGGTGCCGGGCACCCACAGGCGGATGCGGACGCCGGAGTCATCTGCGGCGTACTCCCAGGCCAGATGCGGCTGCCCGGTGGTGAGACGTGCCCAAGCCGGGCGCAGCAGCCCGACCAGTTGGCTCCAGAACACCACCGCGCCCTCGGGAGTGACCTGGGGCGGGCAGGAGATCTCTATCAGCCGGGCATCCGGCTCCAGCTCGGCGTGCCGCAGCCAGCCGATCAGGCGACGGACCAGCACGAGTACGGCCAGGCAGATGCTGACGGTGGCGGCGACGCGCCAGCCGTACGCGAGTAGGAGTTCCGGCAGCCGTAGCGGAAGCTCCCGAAGAAACCTGAGGAGGTTCTCGACGTCGTGCTCATCGAGATCACACAGCAGGCACGGGCTCACAGCGGGTCTCCGTCTTCTTCATCTGTGCTGCCGGGGAAGAAGCCGACCGGCGGCTCGGTCGCTTCCAGACGGGCCAGTTCGGCGGGGTCGCTGGTGATGAGCGCGGCTTCGGCGTCGGAGGCGGTGACCTGGAAGGCGACCCGGCTGGCCGGGCCGGCGACCATGAGCGCCTCGCCTCGCTCCGCGGTGAGCAGGAACTGCCGCTCACCTTCGGACAGGTTGAAGGCGTCCCCGACCGCACCGATCGCCTGCGGCGCCTGCCGGAGCAGGATCTGGCTCGCGGCATTCGCCACGATGGCCTGGCCGAGATCGGAGCCGAGCAGATCGGCGGCATCCTGGGTGATGACGGCGAGTCCGGCCCAGTGCTTGCGGGCGGCCTTGGCCATCCGGAACAGGAATCTGGCGCCCTCGGCCTCGCGCATGAGCAGCCACGCCTCATCCACCACTACGAGGCGCTTCCTGCGATCGCGGGGGTTGGCCACCCGCCGCCATATCGCGTCCAGCGCCAGCAGCGTGCCGACCGACTTGATCTCCTCGGGCAGGTCCCGCAGGGAGAAGACGATCAGATGCCCGGACGGGGCGGTGGTGGTCGGTCCGTCGAACAGCTCCCGATAGGAGCCGGTCACGTACGGGGCGAGCTGCGTGGCCAGCTCCGCCCCCGATGCGCTGGCGGCAAGCTGAGCGACGAGATCAGCCAGCAGCGGCGCGGGCCGACTCCACGTCTTCGGATCACGGGTGATGCCCACCGTCGCGTAGGTCGCGAGCACCGCCGCGTCCAACGCCGCGCGGGACTGCGCGGTGAGCGGAGTACCCAACATGGTGGCGATGAGAGTCTGCAGGAACAGCGCCCGCCGGGCGAGTACGTCATCGTGCGGGCCGTGACCGGCGGGCAGATCCAGCGGGTTCCACCGCACCCCGGCGGCCCCGAGCCGCAGGTAGGTGCCACCGACCGCGCGGGCCAGCCGGGCGTACTCGTCCTCGGGGTCGACGACGGCGACCTCGACGCCCTGGTACAGCAGCCGCAGCGTCTCCAGCTTGGTGAAGAAGCTCTTGCCGGCGCCGGAGCGGGCCAGGGTGACGGAGTTGTGGTTGTCCTGGGCGAAGCGGTCCCACAGCACCACCCCGGAGCCGCTCATGCCGTACAGCACGCTCGTCTCCCCGGCCGGTGCGGCCAGATCCGGGGAGGTGAAGGGGAACGCGGCGGCCAGCGCGGTGGTGTCGAAGCTGCGCCGCAGCCGCAGGGCGTCGGTGGCCAGCGGCAGGGACGTGACCCAGCCCTGCAGCGCGCGAAACGTCGTCGGCTGGGCGTCCAGCAGCAGAGAGGCGGCCAGCGCCTGGACCCGCTCGATCTCGGCAGCGAGGCCCTCTTGGGTGGCGGCGTGGACGGTGAGATACAACCCGACCGCGAACAGGCGGCCGTGGCCCCGGGCGAGACTGGCGGCCAGATCGGTGGCGTCATCGGCGGCGGCCTCGGTGGCGAAGTCGGCCAGCCGCCCGTGTTCGGCGTCGGAGCGGCTGGCCGACTCCAGGCGGGCGAGCTGGCGGCGCAGCCGCATCGCCGCCACGGCCTGCGGGATCGGCTCGATGTGCAGGGAGACGTCCAGGCGGCCCGGGTAGGTCAGCAGCGGCTCCAGCCAGCCCGCGCCCACCTCTCGCGGGTAGCCGACCACCGCGAACGAGGTAGCCACCCCGCCGGGGAAGGCCAGGGTCCGTGAGCCGATGCGCAGCGCACCGGGGTGCGCCATCGTGCTCGCGGCCGGTGGTGTTCGACGGAGTTTCACTGGTCCTCCTTGAAGGTGATCAGCTCGTCAGGCAGGGCGGCCTCGACCGGATGCCAGATGCCGGGATCGAGGCACTCGGTCAGCACCTGGCTGGCGGCGGAGGCATCCAGCACGGTCGCGGTCACCCCGAGCGCGGCCAGGGTTCGCTGGGCTTCGGCGGCCCGGCGCAGGACCACCGCGGCCGAGGCGTCTCGGGAAGGAGCACGGTGGCCTCGGACCACCGGCGGATCTCGCAAGACGATGAGGACCTGGCGGCACAGCAGATCCCGGGAAGTGTTGAGCTGATCCAGGAAGGCCAGGTGCTCGGCGGCGGCCTGCTCCAAGGCCGGATGCAGGAGGTTCGGTATCCGCCGCTCGATCGTCTCGATCAACCCGGTCAAGTCCACCGGCCGGGCGCGGATGAGGATCTGCGCGGGCGCGTCCAGGGAGTTGAGCCACCGGCCGAACGCCCCCACCAGCGCCGCCTGCTCCGCGGCCGTGCGCAGGTGAAACGACAAGGTGGAGGTCTCCACCAGCACCGCCGTGCCGCTGTCGGCCAGCTCCAGCGCCCCATCGGTGCGGATCGCCCGCACCGGCAGGCGCAGCGGGCTGGGCAGCTTGCCGCGCAGGCGACACCACCGAGGCGGAGGCAGGACACCCTCAGGCGCGGAGACCAGATTCTTGCCTGAGCGCAGGAAGAGCAGGGCGGCCAGGCCGAACCGGTCCAGGGTGAGCCCGTCCCGTCGTCCGAGAGCGAGCACAGCCCCGAGCGCGAGCAGCGGCAGCAGCACCGCCGCCAGGACCACAATCGGCAGCACCTGGTGGAAGGCGTAGTAAACGGCCGAGGCGAGCGCGCCGGTGACGGTGAGGATGATGATCTGCCGCCAGGTCATCCCGTAGGCGACCTTGTCCGGCCGGGCGATATCAGCGGGAATCCGGGCGACCAGCGGCTCAGCGTCGTTCATCGCTCACCTCGGTTCCTCAGGATGCGGCGGGGCGGGGGATCGAGCCGCAGGTGCAGCTGGCGGGGCCGGGCCGGACGGGTCGGCATGCCTGGCAGCCGGTCCTGCCGGTACGGCGGGCGCGGCCGGATCCACGGCCCCGTCGGCGGCGGTGGGGCCGACACGGGGGCCGTAGGGCGCGGCAGGCGGGTTACCGGGAACGGCAACGCCAACTGACGGCCCTGCCGCGCCGACGCCGATGACGGGGCGGCCGGTGGGATGCCCAGCGGGAGCTGCAGCTGCTGCGCGGTGCGGTTGCTTGCCGGACGCGGAGAGCCGGAGGCGTTCGCGGATCCGCCCGAAGGTGATGGGTTCATCGTCGGGGTTCCTCCAGAAGCATGCGGCCCACCTGGGGAGGGCCGTGGAGAAGGAGAGGACGGGGAGGAGGGACGCGGGCCGGTGCCCTTCGGACCGCGCCCACCCGCACCACCCGCAGGGCCGCCACGATGGGGCAATCGCCCTGATGCCTTGGCCGCGGTTCTGCTCTTGCGCAGGGCGCCGCCGATCGCGCCGAGGGTCTTGTAGACGACCACGGCCTTGACGATCCGCATCAGCAGCTGCGGTTTGGCCTGCTGCCAGATACTGCGGGCCACCCACCCGGGAATCTTGATCAGCACGTACATCAAGCCGATCAGGATCAGCACGTCCAGGGCGTCGGTGGTCGTGGTCTGGTTCGCTGTCGTGGTGACGCCGGCGGAGGTGAAGGCGTCCTGGGAGTCGGTCAGATGAACGGTGAAGGCGAGAATGAGCACCAGCGCTTGAAGCACCTGCATGGCCAGCACACCGATGAACCCACGCCACCACAGCTTCGCGATGCCCTCGGTCTGCGGGAGCGCGTGACACAGCAGGGCCAGCGGCGCGGCGATGATCAGGAACAGCAGCAGGGTGATGCGGATGATCGCGATGAACACCAGAATCGTGCCCATCAGCACGCTGACTCCGGCGATCACCACGAGGTAGAGCACGGTGCCGTCCGGGTCGCGCACGATGTCCAGCACCTTGCTCGCCAGCAGGTTCCCGGCCCGCTCGGCGTTGACTCCGTCCCCGAGCAGCCCGTGAACGAGTCCGTTGGCGAGCCGGACGGCGTACTCCGACACGGTCAGCGAGCCGTTGAGCAGGATCGCCGCCACCACCAGGCGCGGAGCGACCTCCTTGGCGGTGGTGGAGGTCTGCGCGCTGCCGTACGCCATGACGATGACCCCGCCCGCCAGCACGAACAGCACGAGCAGCGCGTTGGCCACCACGGTGACCTGTCCGGTCAGCTCCCGTACCCGCGACAGGATCGAGGGCGGCGGAGACGACAGCAGGGTCTGGGCCAGCAGGCTGAAGGCCGGGCTGATGGCATCGGTCACCAGATCGGTGAACCAGCCGTTGACCGCTTCGTTGATCTTGCAGCCGACATCCAGCAGGTCGCACTCGCCCTCCTGCGGCGGCGGGGACGGGGCGATCCAGCTCACCTGCGGCGACGGGCTCGGCACCGGCGTCGGAGCCGGGTCGGCGAACGCCGGGACGGTGATCCCGCCGAGCACGACGGCGACCACGGCGGCGATCGCCGCCAGGTAGCGGGCCGTGCTCGTCGGACTCGGCGTCCGGCTCGGCGGGTGGCAGGTCACCGTCAGGCTCCCACGATGCCCTGGAGGATGCTGACCAGCAGCGGGGCGAGGGCGGCGACGCCGTAGCCGATCCCGGCATAGCGCAGGGTCTTCTTGGCCGCCTCGACCTCGCCGGGGTCGCCTCCGGCCAGGATGTAGCGGATTCCGCCGATGGTCAGAAACAGCGTCGCCAGCCCGACCAGCAGGCCGACGATCACGTTGCGCAGGTTGTCGATGACCTGGTTGAGCGAGGACGGCGCGGCCAGCACCTCGCCGGCCGCGGGGACGGTGGGACTGGTGGCGGCGTGGGCCAAGCCCGCCTCGATGAGCACGCCGAGTGCCATAGCGACCGCTACGGCGGCGACGATCAGCAGGATCTTTCGCGGGGTCGTGGAGCGGGATGTCACTGCTGCCTCCCAAGAATGCCGATGAGCTGACGGGTAGGGCTGGAGGTCAGGGAGCGCGCTCGCCCCTCCGGCTCGGCTGGGGCCGGATGGGCGTCCTCCTTCGCGTGCGGGAAAGGTGCCGGTGCCGGTGCTGACAGGGACCGGTGGCCGGAGTGCGGCCCGGCGGAACGGTGAGGGGCGTGCGCGCTGCCCTTGCATCTGTGAAAAGACTTGGTCGCCGAGTCGTTTGGGGACATCGGCCGCCGGGATTTTGATCAGAAGCTGGACAACTCGCCGCTGATCAGCGCGGCGACCAGGCGTGCCTCGGCGCGCTGGCGGCGCTTGCGGGTGGTGACGTAGTCCAGGCCCTCGCGGCGGCAGTAGAGGCTCAGCGGGATGTTCTCCAGCCGGGTGACGCCGAGGATCTGCGCCATGTCGGCGGTGAGGATGCCCTGGCGGATCGCCCCGGCCAGCAGCAGGTCCACATGCCCGTCCGGGCAGGACAGCGGTTGCCCGGCAAGGTCGGGCTCGGCCGCGGCCTGCGGCTCCCTGTCCGGGTGCGTGCGCAGCACCGCGCACTGCGTCAGCCGGGCGAGCCGCAGCAGCGGATGCGTCCAGGCCAGGTTGACCCGCTCCAGGGCCTCCATGAAGCACGTCAGCACCTCGGCCTCGAGGTCTTCACGCTCCATGCGGAGCGTCTCGCTGAGGGTCTTGGTCAGGCGGCGCAGCAGCGGCATGGCCACGGCCACCGCCGCGACCATCCACGCACCCCGGTGGGTGCGGGCGTGAGTGATCAGGTGCCGCCAGACCTCGTCCCGGGTGGTCCGTCCGCAGGAGGGGTGCAGCAGGATCGCCCGCAGCTCATCGACCGGGATGGCTCGCGCGGGCAGGCCGTGGCCGAGTACGGCCCCGTCGACGGCCAGCGGCCGCGGTCCAGCCACCAGCAGGCGGAAAGCCTTCTCAGCAACGTCCAGCGGGAGCGACGAGCCGTCATTCGGATGCGAGGTGGAGACGAAGGAGGAACGGGTGGTGGAGTCGGCGGTGAGGGTGGAGCGGTCGGTGTGCGGCATGGCGGGCCCCCAGAGAGGTGGATCGGTGTGGACACCGCCTATGCCGCCAGGGGTCCGGTACAGGAACCGGACATCTTCGGTACGGACACCGTAGGAGGTAAGGAGCGGGAAAAGCCGTTATCGGCCCCCGGAAGAGGATTTGAGCTGCGAAAACGCGAGTGCAGCAGGAAAACGGCGAGGATGCGGCTCTGCTGGGCGCGGGTGTTCCGAAACGGTCTGGCCTGCGCAAACGATCCGGCCGGCTCGGATGGGTTCAAGTTTCGGCAAAGCGCTCTTTCGGGGCTTGTGCTGCACACCCGGCGCATTTCCACAGCCTGTGGACAGTGGAGGCTCGGTCACTCTCCCCGGCGCAGAAGCGCCGCTACCGCCTCGGCCGCCGAGCGATCGGCCAGTAGCCGGATCTCCTCGGGCGGCTGGCGGTCGTCGGCCACCAGCAGCCGCCCGTCGAAGGCGTGTGTCACGGTCTTCCAACCGAGTTCCCGCCCGGCCGTGCGAGCTGCCCGGCGCACCTGCTCAACCTCACCGAGCTCAGCGACTGTGTCGGCCTCCAGGATCAGCTGCCCGTAGAAGCCCCGGTACTGCGGCTTGAGTGATGCCTGCATCAGCACGCGCAGGTGAGCGACCAGCTTGCGGAACCGGCGATCGGCGAGATCGTCACGGGCGGGCATCCAGGCACGCACTCCCTTCGGTCACATCACGCGGCTCCGTCAGGGGCTTGAACTGCGATCCACGGTAGGCCCAGCGCGGGAACGGAGTGAAGGCCGGCCACTGGCCTGAACAGGTCACCGCCTGCTCGGTAACGGCGTCCGGACTCTGTCCGCCGCCTGTACGGGACCTGTACGAAAACGCGCTGACCTGCGCAGACATCGAGTGTTCGTGGTAGGTACGGTCTGTTGCCGCCGGGTGGGCCAGCGGATTATTCCGGCGGCCCGGTGTCCCCAAGAGCACCTCGCGGCAGGTATTTCCTCCAGTGACAGGGATCAGACGGCCGGGGTGATCGGGCCACCACACCGTGACCACACCACCCCGCTCCACCGCTTCCGCTTCCGCACCCACTTCGTCCACCAGCCGGACCGGGCACCTGCCGCTCAGCGTCTGGCTGGCCACCGCCGAACACGAGACTCCCGCTCTGTGCCGCA
The DNA here is from genome assembly GCF_014647955.1 of Planomonospora antibiotica. Taxonomy (NCBI): domain Bacteria; kingdom Bacillati; phylum Actinomycetota; class Actinomycetes; order Streptosporangiales; family Streptosporangiaceae; genus Planomonospora; species Planomonospora antibiotica. Next base: position 55,606 of record NZ_BMQE01000031.1, read on the forward strand.
GCGGCTGCTGCGCCTCGGTGACCGCCCGGCTGGCCCGCGAGCTGATCACGGCCTGCACCCGGCTCGGGGACCTGGTCGTCGACCTGTACCCGGCTGACCACGTGCTGACCTCCAGCGCGTTGCGGCTGGGCCGCCACACCCTGACCGTCACCACCGGCCTCACCCCGACCCAGACCATCGGAAGGAGCCTGGCCCTGACCCATCCCGCCGAAGACCTGCGCGCCGCCGAGCTGCACATCACCCACGAGGAGAGCACCGACCGGGTGCTGGCGCACTACCGGGGCCGAGCGGCCCTGGTCGTGCTCGCCCACACGGCCGGACCGGCCCGCAGGCTCGATGATGAACCCACGGAGACATCCCTGCTCAAGGCCGCCGAGCTCCTTCGCAGCGGCGGGCACCTGGGAGTCGTCACCGGCCTGCACCGCGAGGACGGCCACCTCTACGACCCGGCCCCGGAGCTGATCCGCCAGGCCCAGCAGGTGGGGCTGGTCTACCTGCAGCACATCGTGGCCCTGCACGCGACCGTCCGGCACGGGCAGATCACGGTGCCGCCGCTGGCCCGCTGCACCGCCTCCCGAGCTTCCGGGGCGGGCGCTGTCCCGGTCAGCGTGCGGGTGCATTCCGACGTGCTGCTGTTCACCAAGCCCATCACCACCGCCTGTGACGTTGAAAGGGCTTCATGAGTGGGCGCCCATCCCTTCACTGACTACGTCCTGGGAACCGACGTCCAGGACGCCTACGACCGCGCCGTGGCCGACGCTATCGCCGAGTACGGCCACGGCCGCTACAACGGCACCATCTCCACCACCGACGGCTATCTCGTCCTCAGCGACACCCCGGTCCCGCTGCAGGAGGCCCTCGACCGGCACATCGCCCTCCTGGACGGCGACTCGCGCATCGAAAAGCGCGGCTCCTGCGGGGCGATCCCGATCCTCGACAGCAAGCGGCGCATCACCGCGCCGATTCCCGCCACTGCCGATGGTTACCGCACCTGGGCCCAGGCCGTCGAGGCCGCGCTGGCTGCCTTCATCCAGCCGGGCGAGCACATCGCCGACGCCTTGCGGGACGTCACCGGTCACTTCGTCACCTGCAAGGAGAGCAAACGGATCGTCTCCGGCTCGGTCACCGTCACCCTCACCGGAAGCCGCCCCGGTCACGCCGGCTGGCTGTTCTTCGGCTGGGCCGCCTGCTGACCTCCCACGCCGCCCGGCAGCGGCGCGACCCGCCGACCGCCCTTCGCCGCCAAGTCATCACCATCCAGCGAGGAAAGGACATCCCGGCATGACCGAGCCGCTCTCCTCCGAACCGATCCCGTCGGTGTGGGCCACCGGCCAGAAGCCCTCGCGCAGCCAGCGGCGCGGCCGGTACCTGCCCGAGTCGATGCGGCACCCAGGCAAGATGCTGCCCGCCATCGCCGCGAAAGTGATCGCCACCTACACCCGCCCCGGCGAGCTGGTCTTCGACCCGATGTGCGGCATCGGCACCACCCTGGTCGAGGCCGTCCACCAGGGACGGCACGCGGCCGGAGTGGAGTACGAGGACGGCTGGGCGCACCTGGCCAGCGCCAACCTCGCCCACGCTACTCGCCAAGGCGCGAGCGGCCAGGGGAAGGTGGTGGCCGGGGACGCCCGCCACCTCACCTGCCTGCTGCCGGACCTGGGCGGGGCCGTGGCGCTGGTGCTCACCTCCCCGCCGTACGGGTCCCAGACCCACGGACATGTGCGCTCCACCCGCGACTCCGGCGAGCCGGGCGTGCACAAGTGGAACCACCGCTACTCGCGCGACCGCGGCAACCTCGCCCACCAGAGCCTCCCGGTTCTGCTGGAGGGCTTCACCCAGATCCTGGCCGGCTGTGCTCGGCTGTTGCGGCCCGGCGGGGTGGCGGCGGTCACCGTCCGGCCGTTCCGTCAGCGCGGCGAGCTCATCGACCTGCCCGGCGAGGTCATCACCGCGGGACAGCAGGCCGGGCTGGTGCTGGCCGACCGGATCGTGTGCCTGCTGTGCGGGATCGGCGAGAACCGGCTGCTGAACCGGGCCTCGTTCTTCCAGCTGCACGAGGCCCGTAAGGCGTGGGCGCGCGGGGTGCCGATTCACGCGACCGCGCACGAGGACCTGCTCATCTTCCGCACCCCGTCGGCCACCACGGGCCCCACCTCTGAAGGCTCCAACGCGCGAGAGACGGCGTGAGGATTCCCATTTCGGCCCCTGGGCGGCGTCACGCGGCGGACCAGCGGATTTCGCTTGACCCGGACCGCCGAGGTGAGCGTCGATACCACCCGGCCCGCCGGGCCGGGTGGTATATGCCCCGCCGTACGCGAACGCGGTGGGGCGGGACCACCCAGCCGGGCGGGGCCGCGGCGACCGTACGCTCCACCGGCTCCGGTGCGCCCGGTCACCCGCACGGAGGCGGCCGGTGACATCGGAGCTGAAGGTGGCCGACCTGGCCAACCTCCCGGTGGTGATGGACCTCATCACCGCCGGACAGATCCTGGGCATCAGCCGCACCACCGCCTACCAGCTGGCCAAGGACGGGCAGTTCCCCTGCCGCGTTCTGAAGATCGGCCGCCGGTACCTGGTGCCCACCTGCGAGCTGCTGGCGCTGCTGGGATACCACGACGGCCTGCGCCGTCCCGACGTTTCGGAAAGGTGAGACACGGTGGCGAACGGAACCACCTACAAGACCTGCGGCTGCCGCGATGAGGCCACCGGTAAGCAACTCGGCAAGCAGTGCCCGAAACTGCGGCGCCCCGGCGGCCGGGGCGATTGGTGGAGCAGCACCCACGGCCGGTGGGCGTATCAACTGGAGTTGCCCGCCCACGCCGACGGACGCCGCCGCACCCCGCTGCGGCGCAGCGGGTTCGCCACGCTGGAAGAGGCTGAGGCCGAACTTGACCACGCCCGTGGGCTCCTGGCGTTGGATGAGGACCCGCAGGTGCGCCGTCAGATCACCGAGCTGATCCTGGTCACGCTGAAGGAGACCCGGGCGCTGCCGCCGACCGAGGAGGTGCGGCGCAAGGTCCGTACCCGCCAAGACCTCAACCAGCAGATCAGCGTGGCAGAGTGGCTGGAGGAGTTCCTCAAGCGCAAGCGCCGGATCGACGCGACCACCCGGCGGGCGTATGAGTCCCACATCCGGCTCTACCTCAACCCGTATCTGGGCCATATCCGGCTGGATCGGCTGAGGGTCTCCGACATCGCGGGCATGTTCGACGCGATCGAGGAGTTCAACGACGTCATCACCAATGCCCGTGCCAGTGGGGACACCGAGCAGCGGGCCAAGGTCAAATATCGGCGTCCGGTCGGCCCCGCCACCATGCACCGTATCCGCGCGACGCTGCGCCATGCCCTCAACATCGCCATCAAGCAGGACCGGCTGATCGACTTCAACCCCGCTGCCGCCGTGGAACTGCCCGACGCGGTCCGGCCCAAGGCTCTGGTGTGGACCGAGGAGCGGGTCGCGCAGTGGATCACCGATGCGGAGGAGGAGTTCGCGACCGAGAGGCGGCGATGCGAGGGATACCGGGTCAACGTGATCGGCGTCTACATCGCCACACCGCGCCCGTCGCCGGTCATGGTGTGGACCCCGGCCCAGACCTCGGTCTTCCTCACCTACGCCCAGCGCCACCGGCTGCACGCCCTGTACCGGCTGATCGCTCTGCGCGGTCTGCGTCGAGGAGAGGCGGTCGGGCTGCGCTGGAAGGATGTGGACTTCACCGCGGGCACCGTCGGGGTGCACTGGCAGATCACCCAGCTCGGCTGGGAAGCGGTCCAGGGCAAACCCAAGACCGACGCCAGCGACCGGGTGATCGCCCTGGACGCCGAGACCCTCAAGGTGCTCAAGGCTCATCGCAAGCGCCAGGCCGCCGAACGTCTCACCGCAGGGGAGGTGTGGATCGACAGCGGGTTCGTCTTCACCGACGAGCGAGGTCAGCCGCTGCACCCCCAGCATGCCACCGACCAGTTCTACTGGCTGGCCTACCAGGCCGGACTCCCACCGGTCCGGCTGCACGACCTGCGCCATGGCGCCGCCTCGCTGATGCTCGCGGCCGGGGTGGAGCTCAAGGTGGTCCAGGAAACCCTCGGCCACGTCTCCAGCGCGTTCACCCGTGACACCTACACCAGCGTCTATCCGGAGGTCGCCCAGGCCGCGGCCGAGTCCACCGCCGCCCTCATCACCGCCGATCCCGCGATGCCGAAGGTGCGGCTGGCCATGTTGCCGACCGCAGCACGGGGAATACGCAGCTGATCGGCTCAGGTGAGCGACAAGGCCCGCTGGGGGCACGCCAGCAGGCCTTGCCGCTGCTTGCGGCCGGGTGGGAAGCGGGAAGGGTCTGCCCGGAAGCCGTTCCCGCTTCCTGCGGTCTTTCGCACCGTCACAAGACGATCGCCTGGGGCGGTACCAGCCGTATCCGGTCGCCACGATCATCAGCCCGGCGGCCAGCTCCGCAGGTCACGAGCCGTGCGAACGCGACCGCGCGGTCAATCACTCGCTCCGTCCCAGCGGGGTCAGCACGTACTGGATCCGCTCGACGGTGACGCCGATCTGCTCGGTGGACGTGATCGGCTCGGCCCAGGACCACCAGTACCGCCAATCTCCTTCCAGTGGCGCGGCGTAGATGTTCTCGGACAGGACCGCGGCGTCCGGGTTGATCACGACCAGGTGCGGCATCCGGCCGTCCTTGGTGTGCAGGCGCGCCTGCAGTCCCCGCTGGACGAGCTGATCACGGAGCCGCTCCAGATGGGTGATGGCGGCATCGACGAGGGCGGGACCGGTGAGCATGACCATGCTTGGCTCCGATGTCGGCAAGGGACCTCGCCAAGGAGAGAGGCCCAGGTCGGATGAGGACAGGACGGTGGGGAGGGGTGGCCCCCGATAGGGGTGGGAGACGCTATCGGGGGCCGTCCGGCCGGAACACGGGGGCGATCCCGAGCCGGACGTCTACAAGGGCATCGGACCGGCCGAGCCATGGTTTGGCCGGTCACACGGTGGCTCCGTCTCCTCCCCTCCGAAAGGAGACGGAGCCACGTGCCTCGGAAAAGGCCGACGCTGCGCCCGCCGGCCTTTCCGAGGGTCATGTCTCACACCGTCACTGCCTGCGTGAGCGGCGGTGCGAGCGATGCGAGTGGCCTGATGATCGCCGGGTTGTCGCGATTGTCATCCCAGTCGATCACGATCGGTCACAGCCCCTAGACAACCGCCTGGTCAACGTGAGGGGAAGCGCGGTGAGCTGGACGTTTACCGCCAGCGATCGGCACGCCGAACGTGCTGGTCGTTTCCTGGTCGTTTCGGCGAGGAGCTGACGATGGACAGGCGCGCGGCCCACACTGTGTGCTCCCCTATGGAGAGAGGGAGAACGATGTGAACCAGTCACGTGGTCGAGGACGCCCCGAGCTGGTCCGGGCACGGCAGCGGCGCGGTCTCAGCCAGGAAGCCGCCGCCGAAGCCATCGGGGTATCGGCCACCACCTGGGCCCGCTGGGAGCGCGGTGAGCAAGGCGTCCGTGCGGTCTACCGCGCTCGGATCGCCGAGCTGTGGCAGGTGCCGGCCGAGGAGGTGGAGCGCTGGCTGCAGACCGATCCCCGTGAGGCGGTGATCGTCTCACCGCTGGGAGAGGACGTAGCCGGTCCTCCGTCGGCGGCGATGGAGGCGGCCAGGCGGTTGTGGAGGTGGGAGATGGACGCGTCACGACGTCACACGCTGGCGGCACTGCCGTTCGTCCCGGCGATGCTCGGAGAGTGGCTGCTGTCGTGGAGCTACGACATCCGGGAAGGCTCAGCCGCACAGCACGGACCCGGACCGGCGGTGGGCATGACCGACGTCCAACGTGTCCATGAAGCCCACCAGGCGTTCACCCAGATGGACCACCAGTTCGGGGCCGGGCTGGTCCGCCCGGCGGTCACGGACTTCATGAACTACACCCTCGCGCCGCTGCTGCGCGGCTCCTACACCGAGCAGGTCGGGGCGGAGCTGCTGACCGCCGCCGCGCGCATGACCCGGCTGGCCGGCTGGATGGCCTTCGACCTCGGCCACCAAGGCCAGGCGCAGCAGCATTTCGGGCAGGCCCTGCGGCTGGCCAAGGCCGCCGACGACGCGATGACCGCGGCGTGGGTGCTGGCCACCCTCGCTCAGCAGGCGTGCGACCTTGGGCAGGGCCGCTGGGCGCTGCGGCTGGCCCGCGCTGCCGCAGACGCGGGCCGCCAAGCTCAGGCTTCGCCTCGGATGATGGCTCAGCTCCTGGTCCGTCAGGCCCGCGCGGTCGCGGTGGAGGCCGACGGCGCCGACCAGCGCGACCGGCACGCCGTCCGGCAGGTCACCGCGCTGCTGTCCGAGGCGGACAGAGCGTTCGCCGCCGAGACCAGCGCCCTCGACCCGGCCTGGAGCGGCCCCTTCGGCGAGGCCGAACTCGCAGCGGAGGCCGGATACTGCTGGCAACGAGTCGGCGAACACCAGCGCGCGGCGCAATGCGCCGAAGAGGCGCTGCGTGGATTCGGCGGGCGCTTCGCCCGCTCCGAGCAGTTCAACCGGGTCCATGCCGCCGAGGCCTATCTCGCCCTCGGAGAACTGGAGGCGGCGCTGACCTTCGCCCGCGACGCCGTCCCCGCGGCCAAGGAACTCACCTCCGCCCGCTGCGTCGCGATCGTGTGCGGCTTCTCGGCCAAGCTGGAGCGCCACCGCACCCTGCGGCAGGTCCGGGACTTCGACGACTACCTGCACACCGAACTCGCGAGCTGAACCGGTGACGCGCCCGCCGCTGCCCGCGCCGCCGCTGGAGCGCGCGTGCGCGCTGTTCGGCCTGAACGCCCGTGACGCCCGCACGCTGCACGTGCGGGCCAACGCGGTCTACCACCTACCCGGCAGCGGCGCCGTGGTCCGCCTGCGCTACGCCCCCGGCAACCCCGCCGTGCACGTCCGGCTGACCGCCGCCATCGCCGTCACCCGCAATCTGGCGGAGCAGGACTTCCCGGCCGTCGTCCCGCTCCACGTCGAGCAGCCCGCCATCCTCGACGGCTGGATCGCCACCGCCTGGCACTACGTCACCGACCCCCCGGCCACCCCGCAGAAACCGCCGACCTTGCCTACCTCCTGCGCGACCTGCACACCCTGCCCGCACCCCCCGTACCGGTCCCCGCCCTCGAACCGCTGGGCACCCTGCGGGCCGACCTGGCCGCACTCAACGGCGTCGTCACCGAGCAGCAGCGCTCCTGGCTGCTGGAACGCTGCCGGCAGGTGGAACACGACTACCAGCACATGAGCCACCCGCTGGGCGAAGGACTGCTCCACGGAGACGCCCACACCCGCAACCTCCTGCGCGACCACGACCGGTGGCTACTGGCCGACTGGGACTCGGTCGCCCGCGGACCTCTTCTTCAAGACCTGACCCCGACCATGATGGGCCACCGCCGCTTCGGCCGTCCCCGATCGAACTGGATCCGCTTCTGCCGGGCCTACGGCATCGACCCCGACCTCGAACTCGACCCGGCGGCCGAGGTGCTGCGGACCGCGCGGGAGGTGCGCTCGTTGGCCGCCTACATCCGGTCCGCCGACCGTCCACCAGTTCGGGTAGAGCTGGAGCGGCGGCTGACCTCTCTCATGACCGGTGACTCGGTGCTGTGGCGGCCGGTGTGAAGGATCGGGCGCACAGGATGCCCTTCCTGCGCGACCCGAACAGCGAGTTCAGCCGTGAGGCCTTCAGCCGGTCGCGCCGGGTCGGCTGAAGGCCTCGAATGGGCAAGGTCAAGCCATGTCCTGGCTCTGCCTGCGCTGGAAGAAGAAGTGGTAGATGGTGGTTCCGGCGGTGATCAACGCGGCGATCAGGCCGAGGAACCATCCGATGTCCACGCCGACCGCCGTGGTGGCGAGTTCCGCCAGCCCGTTGGCGAAGGAGTTGGCTGCCTCGGTGGTCGGGGCTTGCTCCACCTCGGAGAACGCTTCTTCCATCTTCATCGCGAAGAGGATGTGCAGGAACGTGGCCACCAGGCCGAACGCCGTTGCGCCCCAGGTGAACCAGGCCTGCTGCAGGGCTCGCGCCGCCACGACGCACACGAGGGCGAGGATGCCCGAGGCGATGACGACTTTCCCCTCGTTGCTGCGGACGCCGGCGAAGGAAGCGGAGACGATGAAGTCGATGGATACCCAGGGCAGGAACGTGCACAGGATCATGATCACGGGTGCGACGAAGGGTGCGAGCTCCAGCGCCTTCACGTACGGCTTTGCAGGGCCGGGTGATGGTTGGGGCGGTACCGGTTGTGGTTGGTAGGTCACTAGAGACTCTTTTCGGACATATTGCCATGTATGCCCTAAATCATAAGACTGTTCTATAGAATCATGATTTCGGTCGATAGGGTGATGATCTGCGCGGAAGATCGCGGCGATCGCGATGGGGTCGTCGGCACAGCCGAGAGCTGGGATGAAGTCGTGGATCAGATCGATCGGCAGGGCCGGGTAGCCCAGCAGCAGCCACAGTCGGATCCCCAGCACTCCGAGGAGAGGCCGACATCTACGAGGTCAAGCGCTACGCCCGGCCGCTTGCCCGTTCGGTGACTTCCGCCAGCCACTGGCCGCTGTCCACCAACTCCTGCCGCTGTTCACGGTCGACCGCATCGCCGAGGTGCATGACGAGGCGCATCCCCTCGTTCAGTAGAGCTTGTGCGGTTTCGACTCGGTCGTCACGCTGTGCTTCCTGCAACTGATCGATGATCTACCGGAGACGGGTCTCTCCCGAGGCTGCAGATGTCGCCGCCGACGAACTCTGCGCATTCGGAGTCAAGGACGGAGCCGGCTCCTGTGTCGGGAACCGACTCAACCACCGGTCATGTTCGGCCAGCAATCGCTCCTCATACCTGAGATCACGGTTCTGGCTGCGCCCGTCCTGAATGACCGCGCGAAGCTCTTCAATCGCGTTCCGCGCCGTCGGCACGTCCCTCGTTGACTTGGCTCGGTTGATTCGCTTGTTGAGGGAGGTGCACGCGCGCATGACCTTCCAGTCCGACTGAAGGCTGGCATCGGGCCCTTGGCGGCAAAGTCGTCGGAACGTTTCGATCTCCTTGATCAGTTTCTGGAGATCCGGACTTGCGGTCGCTTCGGACGCCATCAGCTTGGCGTTGGCTTCGAGTAGTTCCGAGATGCGCTTGTAGTCCCTTTTGCCGCCCGCTCCTCGAAGCTGGGCGAGGAGCAGGGCGAGCTTGTGCCGCACCGGGTCCATGGACCCCCGGACAGGCTCTCTCTTCGGCGCACCGCCCCTGGCCATCATCGCCTCTCGCTGAATAGGGGCGTCTTGATGGTGCGTGGAGCCCTCGCGTGGTTGCTGCGCCTGCGTCTTCGCGCGCGCCCAGCGATCGATCTCGGTGACCTTCGTGCGTTCGTCTCGGAACTCCCGATGGTTCAGCTCATTCAGGAGAGTCCGGTTGGCCTCGAGCAGGGCCAAAACCTTGGGACGATCGCCTGCTTTGTGAGCCTTGCGCAGCCCAGCGATGAGCGTTGTCAGCTTGTGCCGGATCAGCTCGTCTGGCCCGCGGACCCCACCGACTTGCTTGATCTTCGCCCTGCTTGCCTCCTCGGAGGGCGGGGGAGCCAGCTTGGGTACGTGTACCGAACCACGCTCAGGCGTCTCGATCGGCTTGGTGGGAGTGATTCCCGCGCTGAAGATCGTCCACACTGGGGCGAGTCGTCCTTCCCAGCTGCCGGCGTCGACCGAGGCGGGCTCGACCAGCGAGTATGGCTCGCCAATGACAAGATCAAGGCGGTCGGAGACTATAAGGCGAGCATTGACCGGCTTGCGTTCGCCGATGACGACATCGACCGCCGCGACATGGGAATGGGGCGGAAGCTTCGGCCCTGAGACCGGCCTGGTGGTCGCCTCCTGCGGGTGGATGATGATGCCCTTGACCGCCAGTGGAAACCCGGGCAGCTCCGCAACGCGTTTGCCTGCCAACGGTCGGCCTCTGTCGCGGACCTTGCGCAGGAGCGGGGTGACGAGCCCCTTATCGGTGATCTCGCAATCATGAAGGCTGCTCCACTCGAGGTCACCGTCGCTGGTCTCTGTGCCGATCCTGACGGCCCGCGTGCCGTTCACCCCCTCCTCGCAGCGGACCCGCAGCGCATAGCCATCGCGTTCTATCAGGTACCTGCCGGTCCTGGTCGCCGTGGGACCGACGATCCAATCCACGTGCCCGAACTGAGCATGCAGGACCTCGTCCCGCTCCTCCCACTCGGCGGGTGTGAGGTTGACGAACTGGACCTTGATGGCGGACCTGCTCTGGTGGCGACGAACGAGAAGATCGGTGCAGCGCTCCTTGTCCATCCGACCGTCGAAGCGCTGATTCTCCCCTATGCGGGACGCCAGGCCGCGATGGATGAAGAGGTGATCCGCGCTATCGATTCCGCCTCGGCGCTCACAGTCGGGGGCCAGTCCCTTCGGATCGGGAAGATGCGCGAAATGGCAGACTCGATCACCGTAGAGCTTGCCGGTGAGGCGCCATCCGCAGCCTCCGAGCCACACACCGCAGTAGAACGCCTTCCCGCGATACCGGGACAGGTACCAGTCCGCCTCCTTCCTGTCCGTCGGAAGCGAAAGGGGGTGATCGGAGTGAGAGCTGCCGAGTACCGCGGTCTGCACCCGGCGATTGTCTGAGGCCATGTGTCCTCTCGAAGAGCTTGCGGCGTGTGGGGATATCCGCAAGCTGAAGTCCGGATCCGGTCTACGGCGGAACCGGTTGCCCCCGGACCCGGAGGGCTCGAACTTGCGGACCGAGGGATCCCCCCTGAAGTGCGAGAACGGAACCAGCTACTACGCAGAGAGCAGTGTTCTGCGCACTTTCCACTCGCAGTCGACTTGATTTGGACAGTTTATGACAAAACCCCTCTTCCGGGGCAAGTCTCTCGAAAGTCGGCAATGTGATCCGAAGGGGTGATTGGGCTGCTCAGGGGTCTTGGCCGCACATAAGGGGTGATCATCGGTGTTACGTTGCTGGCGGTGCTCTGGCCGGTGCCCGTCACGGCGGGCTCGAGGTGGATGCGGGTTCCGTGGACGCAGCCTGCATGCGACCTGATGACAGTCATCCGGTGTGCAACACGAGTTGTTCCCATCGCTCCTCCAGGGTGATCCACCGACTTCCGTTCAACGAGTCCAGACGGAGTCGTGGCATCTTTCCGCCGTGATGCGGCGAGTGCCGTAGCAGAGCTTGAAAGCGTCGATGTGGCCGAGAACGACGCGGTCCTCCCCGCAGCCGACGGCGGCGCCGTTGCTGTCGGCCAAGGCGTGGGTCAGGAGCATGGAGGTGGCGTACTTGACCTCGGCGTACAGGTTGTCGGCGTCGCTGTCGCAGACACTGATCGACTTGCGGTCCGGCATCACGTAGACGGTGCCCTGCCGGCTCTCGAATGACCAGCCCTGTGTCGAGGCGGCGGTGTCGGAAGAAGCGGCGGTGCATAGGGGCAGTACGACTGCGGCCAGGAAGGCGGCCCGGATGCGCATGTGAGGGCTTCCGTTCTGTCAGGGAGCAGATCGGAGCCACTGTGGATTATTCGTCGCCGCAGCTCAGTAGGCCTGTCACCTGTTGACCGTCGGCATGTCCTTCTGGGACAGAACGGTCCGGCGAGGTCTTCGGCCTTGGTCTTCTGGTGATCGTCTCGGAGGTCTGATCTGAAGAAGCGGCCGTAAGTGATCTTCTATGTGCGCAGTCCGTACACGCGAGCAAACATGGAGCAAACATCGGCGGCCTGCTGCATGCGAAAACCCCGCCTGGCCCGAGAAAGCGCAGGTCAGACGGGGTGCGAGTGGTAGGGCGCCTGGGACTCGAACCCAGAACCTACGGATTAAAAGTCCGCAGCTCTAACCATTGAGCTAACGCCCCGCTGGAGACAGGGTACAGAGGATAGTGACCGTTGGTGTTCGTCGCCAGGCCTGTGGCAGGTCGTCCGTCCGTCAGGGAAGGCGGTGGTTCGCGAAGCCGTTCTTCCCAGGAGTGGGCGAGCACGGCCGGTCTGTTCCTACAGTGGCATCTGTGACGAGATCAGGACCGGAGCTGGACCGCTCCCTCAGCCTGCCCGCGCGGGGCGGCTATGTCGTGGTGGACGTGGAGACCACGGGCTTCTCCCCGGCCAAGGGCGACCGGATCTGCGAGATCGCGCTGGTCTCCCTGGACGAGGACGGCTCCACCACCGACGAGTGGCACTCACTGGTCAACCCCCTCCGGAACACCGGCGCCTCGCACGTCCACCGCATCACCGACGCGATGGTCGCCGACGCCCCGGTGATCGACGAGGTGCTGGACGAGGTCTGGCAGCGGATCGCCGGGCGGGTCCTGGTCGCCCACAACGCCTCTTTCGACCTCCGCTTCCTCAAGGTCCTCCCCGGCAGCCACTGGGTGACGGAGACCCTGTGCACGCAGCGGCTCGCCCCCGGCTTCCTCCCGGACGGGAAGTGGACGCTCGCCGCCTGCTGCGAGCGTGCGGGCATCACGCTCCGGAACGCCCACTCCGCGCTGGCGGACGCCCGGGCGACCGCCGAGCTGCTCCGCCACTTCATGAGCCGGGGCGCGTCCTGGGAGGAGCACCTGAGCCGGGCGGCGCAGGCCCCCGAGTGGAGGCCGTGCGGCCTGCCCCAGCGGGCCCCGCGCCGACGGTAGGCCGAGGGGTCGGCGGTAGGCCGTGGGGTCGGCGGGAACCGCGCGGCCGGGAAGCCGGAAAGGCCGGAGGAACGCGGGTCAGCGGTAGGCGGGGATGCCGGTCAGGGCCTCGCCGAGGACGAGCGTGTGGATCTCCTGCGTCCCCTCGTAGGTCAGCACCGACTCCAGGTTGTTCATGTGCCGGATCACCGGATATTCCAGGGTGATCCCGTTGCCGCCCAGGATAGATCGGGCCTGGCGGGCGATGTCCAGGGCGGCGCGGACGTTGGCCAGCTTGCCGAAGCTGACCTGCTGCGGGGTGATCTTCCCCTCGTCCTTCAGCCGGCCCAGGTGCAGGGCGGTCAGCTGCGACTGGCCGAGCCCGACGTACATCCAGGCGAGCTTCTCCTGGGTCAGCTGGAAGCCGCCGATGGGCCGGTCGAACTGGACGCGGCTCCCGGCGTAGTCGACGGCGGACTCCAGGCAGGCGCGGGCCGCGCCGACGACGCCCCACAGGATGCCGAACCGGGCCTCCGACAGGCAGGACAGCGGGCCCTTCAGCCCGCGCACCTCCGGCAGTACGGCGGAGGCCGGCAGGCGGACGTCGTCGAGGTACAGGGACGAGGTCACCGAGGCGCGCAGGGACATCTTCTTGTGGATCTCGGGGGCGGAGAAGCCGGGCGTGCCGGTGGGCACCACGAAACCGCGGATGCCGTCCTCGGTCTGCGCCCAGACCACGGCGACGTCGGCCACCGAGCCGTTGGTGATCCACATCTTGGCGCCGTTGAGGATCCAGTCGCCGGAGGGGTCCCGCTTGGCGTGGGTGCGCATGCCCGCCGGGTCGGAACCGTGGTCGGGCTCGGTCAGGCCGAAGCAGCCGATCGCCTCCCCGGCGGCCATCCGGGGCAGCCACTCCTCCTTCTGCTCCGCCGAGCCGTACCTCCAGATCGGGAACATGGCCAGGGACCCCTGGACCGACACGAACGAGCGCAGGCCGGAGTCGCCGGCCTCCAGCTCGCGGCAGGCCACCCCGTAGGAGACCGCGTCGAGTCCCGCGCAGCCGTACCCCTCCAGGTGCATGCCGAGCAGGCCGAGCCCGCCGAGTACGGGGGCCAGCTCGCGGGCCGGGAAGACGGCCTCCTCGAACCAGTCGCCGACGTGGGGGAGGATCCGGTCGCCGACGAACTCCTTCACGGTGTCGCGGATGAGGCGCTGCTCCTCGGAGAGCGTGTCGTCGGTGCGCAGGAGATCGTCCATGGGAGGTCCTCTCGTCCGTGATGACCCTGCCAGGGTATTGCGGGGAGTTCAGGGTCCGGCCAGGGGGAATCCCGATGTGACCGGAAAGGTTCAGCGGGCAGTCTGAAGACATGAACGAAAACGACTTCTCGGGCATCAAGCAGCTCCGCCGGACCAGGGACGGGCGCATCGTCGCGGGGGTGGCCTCGGGCCTCGGCCGCTACGTCGGGATCGACCCGAACATCATCCGCGCGGTCCTGGCCGCCTCCTGCCTCTTCGGGGGTCTCGGCCTGGGCGTCTACGCGATCGGCTGGCTCCTCCTGCCCGACGAGGGCAAGGACACCTCGATCCTCCAGGACCTGGTGAACAACAACAAGGACAACCCGGTCTGGCAGGACGCCAGGGCCAAGGCCGAGCAGGGCTGGGCGAAGGCCGAGCGGAGCTGGAACGACAGGACCGGCCACGCCGGCGGGCACGGCCAGACCTACCCGGTCCCGCCGCAGGACTCCCAGGCCTCGCCGTACGCGGGGCAGCACCCGGCGCCGTACCCGACGCACCAGGACCCGGCGCAGCCGTACCCCGCCCCGGTGCCGCCGCGGAGCGACGACGAGACCAAGCCGCAGGCGTGAGTCAGGCGGGCGCCTCGGCGCGCACCCTCTCGATGATCTCCTTGCGGGAGTCGGTCCAGAGCATGGCCAGCGCGGCGGCGACGAGCAGTCCCGCCGCGCCGGCCAGTGCCACGACGGGCTCGGGGCCGAGCTCGTCGGCGGCGGCTCCGCCGACGAGGATGCCGAGGCCCTGAGCGGCCAGCAGGCCCGACTGGACGAGCCCGAAGGCCTGGCCCCGCCGCTCGGCGGGCACGCACCGCACGAAGGCGGCGTTGGCGGCCAGCTGGTAGGCGCCGCCGACGCCGGAGACGAACCAGAGCACCAGCACCACGGCGAGCGGCGGCCGGAGCGCGCAGAGGATCAGTGGTGCGCAGGTCAGCATCGCCATCCAGCCCATGGAGCGCAGCCGCCCGGAGGGGCTGACGTACCGGCTGAACAGGAACGCGCCGACGACCGTCCCGGTCGGGATGGAGCCCATCAGCAGCCCGGCGACGAACGAGACCCGCTGCGGGTCGTCGGTGAGGGCGGCGGCGTAGGGGGTCGCGATGCCCTCGGGGAGCACGTAGAACCCGCACAGCCAGGCGAAGAGCACCAGGGTCCGCAACCGGGGGTCGCCGAAGACCAGCCTGGCCCCGGCGTGCGTCATCTTCCACATCGAGGGCCGGCCGGAGCCGCTGCGGGCGGGGGCCGGACGCCGTCGCACCCCTGAGACGAGGATGAGCGCGGAGGCCATGAACGTCGCCGCGTCCAGGGCCAGCGCGCGGTACGGTCCCATCCCCATGATCAGGGCGCCGCCGATGGCGAAGCCGAGCATCTGGGCGGCCTGGTTGGTCATGTTCTGCAGGGCCGAGCCCGCGACGTACCGGTCGCCTTCGAGGAGCTCCGGCAGGAGCGCCGCCCGGGCGGCCGAGAACGGCGCGCTGAGCAGCACCACGCAGAAGACCAGCACGCACAGGGCCGTGAACGAGGTGCCGGGGATCGCCATGAGCGCGACCAGGAGGGCCCGGAGCACGTCGCAGACGATCATGATGCGCCGCCGGGCGTAGTGGTCGGCGAGGCCCGACAGCAGCGGCCCGCCGACGATCGGCGGCAGGTAGGTGAGCGCGTAGACCGACGCGGTGGCCAGGGGCGACTCGGTCCGCTCGAAGACGAGCACGGACAGGGCCACCCGGGAGAGCTGGTCGCCGAGGAGGGAGAGCGCCTGCCCGGCCCAGAGCGCGCGGAACTCGCCGATGGCGAGGACCTCGCCGTAGGTGGCTTGACGTTCGGCTGGGCGACGGTGCCGACCGCCTGGCCGCCCGGGCTTGATGGCCGCCATGGGACTCCGGTGAGCTTGCAGGCGCATCTGACTGTTGGTGTTTGCTACGTGACCTACAGTGCCGGTTGGGGGTCGGCTTCGCAACCCAAAGCGACCAAGCGCATCCGGGGTGTGTCGGAAACTGTGAAATGTCGTCCATCGGCCGTCTGCCGGGACGACGGCGGTACGGCACCGCCGTATCACCCGGTTCCGGGCGTCACCAGCGGGGTTCGTGCAGGCTCCGGGCGTCACCAGCCGGGTTCGTGCAGGCTCCGGGCGTCACCAGCCGAGTTCGTGCAGCCTGTCGTCGTCGATGCCGAAATGGTGGGCGATCTCGTGGACGACGGTGATCTGGACCTCCTCCACCACGTCGTCCTCGGTCTCGCAGATCGCGCAGATGGGATTGCGGTAGATCTCGATCCGGTCGGGCAGCACCCCGGCGTACCAGTCGCCGCGCTCGGTGAGGGGGATGCCCGTGTAGAGCCCCAGCAGATCAGGCTCCGGGGGGTCGTCCACGACCACCACCACGACGTTGTCCATGACTTTCGTCAGCTCCGGGGGGATCGTGTCCAGAGCCTCGGCCACGAGCTCCTCGAACTTCTCCCTCGAGACCTCGATCACACAGTCATTCTGCCCTGCGTTTCCGGGTAACCGACTTGTCGGGACTTCGGGTAGACAGGAGACGCATGGATCTCACGCGCTGGGCCCAGGGCATCCGCCGCGCCGCCACCGGGCGGACGGCGCGGTTGATCTCGCGCGCCGTGGCGGGCTCGGTGGTCGCCGTCGTCGGCGTCTGGCTGGGCATGGCCCTGGGCGGCCCCGTGCTGGCCACCGTGGGGCCGGTGGACGTCGGGATGTCCGCGGAGCTGTCCCTGCGGGGGGAGACCGTCGTCGACGCCCACCCGCTGGGCAGCCTGCTGTTCGACACCCACGACGCCCCGGTACGGCTGCGCGTCACCCTGGAGAACATCGACTCCAACCAGGCGCGCGCCATGCTGGAGGACCCCCGCCTCTCCGACCGGCTCCCCGCGCTGCTGGAGAAGGAGCTGAAGGAGGGGGTGAGCGCCCTGGCGCTGCGCTCCATCGCCTGCGGCCTGGCCGGCGCCCTGATCTTCTCCCTCATCGTCTTCCGCGGTCTCAGGGCGGCGCTGGCGGGCCTGCTGGCCGGCGTCGTGATGATCGCCGGCATCGGCACGACCGCCCTGCTGACGTTCCGGCCGGGCTCCGTGGTCGAGCCGGAGTACACCGGCCTGCTGGCCGGGGCGCCTTCCCTGGTCGGCGACGCCGAGTCCATCGTGACCAGGTTCGAGTCCTACCGCGGGCAGCTCGTCAAGCTGGTCGACAACGTCTCCCAGCTCTACGACGCGGTCTCCTCCCTGCCGGTCTACGACGCCGACCCGACCTCGATCCGGATCCTGCACGTCTCCGACATCCACCTCAACCCCATCGCGTGGAACCTCGTCCGCTCGGTCACCGCCCAGTTCAAGATCGACGCGGTGGTCGACACCGGTGACCTGACCGACCACGGCAGCGGCCCCGAGGACAACTTCGTCAAGGAGATCGGCCGGCTCGGCGTGCCGTACGTCTTCGTCCGCGGGAACCACGACTCCAAGGCCACCCAGCGGGCGGTGGCGAAGCAGAAGGGCGCGGTCGTCCTCGACGACTCGGTCAAGGAGGTGGCGGGCCTGCGCATCTACGGTCTGGGTGATCCCCGGTTCACCCCCGACAAGTCCGTGCCGGTCGACTCCGACCTGGAGTCCCTCGCCGCCCTGGGCCGCGCCCACGCCGCCCGGCTGACGCAGGCGTTCGAGCCGGTGGACCTGGTGGCGGTGCACGACCCGACGATCGCCAAGGGATTCTCCGGCTCGGCCCCCATGGTCCTGACCGGCCACTCCCACGCCCGCTCCACCGAGCTGCTGCCCTCGGGCACCCGGGTGCTGGTCCAGGGCTCCACCGGCGGCGCCGGGCTGCGCGCTCTGGAGCACGACGAGCCCACCCCGGTCATGGCCTCGGTTCTGTACTTCGACCGGGAGACGCACCGCCTGCGGGCCTGGGACGACATCACCCTCGGAGGGCTGGGCGAGCAGTCGGTGCAGATCCAGCGTCACGTCGAGAACGACCCGGGGCGTACAATTTCACCGGAGCCGACGATCGTCCCGTCCCCGACGGGTTCGACCGCCGGCACCACGACGCCGTGATGACGCCGTGATCCGGGAAGCCGCTTTGGCATCAGGGGCAAACGTCCCCTATGCTTCAGAGGTCTCCAGCGGAAGACGGCGACGGAACGGGATGAGAATCCTGAGCCCCCATCGTCTAGTGGCCTAGGACACCGCCCTTTCAAGGCGGCGACACGGGTTCGAATCCCGTTGGGGGCACGGTCGAGCGAAAGCTCACCAGGGAAACGGCAGGTCTAAGACCTCCGAAGAGCTGGTAAGCTAAGCGAGGCAGAAAGAACGGAAACGAAAGTCTCCGGTCAAAGCAAGGTCCTGTAGAGCAGTTTGGAGTGCTCGCCACCCTGTCAAGGTGGAGGTCGCGGGTTCAAGTCCCGTCAGGACCGCTCTGGTAGGTGTTCGATCCACCACCGAGGTCAGGTAGCTCAGTCGGTACGAGCGTCCGCCTGAAAAGCGGAAGGTCGGCGGTTCGACCCCGCCCCTGACCACATCAGCTGAGCAGCACGGAAGCCCCGAACGAATATCGTTCGGGGCTTTTTCGATGTTGGTGGCGGTGGCACCGGTGGTGACGCCGACGGCCGGGTCCGCCTCCGTCCGTGCGGAGGAGAACCGGATCCGTCCGTGCGGAGGAGAACCGGATCCGTCGCGCGGCGAACGCGGTGGCGCGTTCACTGCCGGTGAGTGCGGCGGCGCGTCCGCGGAACGGTGGACACCGCCTGGTGCGGGATGCGTGCTCCGGCGTCCGCGGCGGCCGCCGCCGCGAGATTCCCCTCCGGGCGTCACCAATCTGCTGCACTAGTGCACAGGATGGTGTTTTCCTCTGTTTTATAAGGCGCAGGCGTTCTCGTGCGTACGGTGTCCACATGAGATATCTGGAAGGGTGCTTCGCTCCCGTCACCGAAGAGGTCACCGCCTACGATCTCCCGGTCACCGGGCGGATCCCGGCCGAGCTCAACGGCCGTTACCTGCGCAACGGACCCAACCCGCTGGGCGTGGAGGATCCCGTCGTGCACATCTGGGGCATGGGCCAGGGCATGGTGCACGGAGTGCGGCTGCGTGACGGCCGGGCCGAGTGGTATCGCAACCGTTTCGTGCGCGTACCGGGCTTCGCGCCCATGGTGCATGTGATCGAGCACGCCCGGCGCACCTTCGCCATGGCGGAGGGCGGCCTGCCGCCCGCCGAACTGGACGAGGAACTGGACACCGTGGGCGTGTGCGACCTGGGAGGGACCGCGGAGGGGTTCACGGCGGGGGCGCACTCCAAGCACGACCCGCTCACCGGCGAACTGCATTCGCTGTCTTACATGGTGGGCCGGGACTTCGTCCAGCACATCGTGACCGACCCCGGGGGAAGCGTCGTCCGGACCACCTCGGTTCCCATGACGCGGACGCCGTTCATGCACGATTTCGCGCTCACCGAGAAGCACGTGGTGTTGTGGGACACGCCGCTGGGCTTCGACGGGTTCGACTGCCGGTGGCTGCCGGAGCATCCGACGCGCGTGGGCGTCATGCCGCGGACCGGGGGCGACGTGCGCTGGCTGGAGATCGACCCGGTCCACGTCAGCCACACGCTCAACGCCTACGACGACGGCGACTCGGTCGTGGTCGACCTGGTCACGGCCGAGGGGCCGTTCGACCCCGCCGATCCCGGGGCGATCCGGCCCGTGCTGGACCGATGGACGATAGCGCCGGACAAGATCCACCAGCGGCGCATCGACGACCGGCCGCAGGACTTCCCACGCGTGAACGAGACGCGTGCCACCCGCCCGTACCGATACGGCTACTCGGCCGCGACCGCCCTGTACGGGATCCCGTTCGCGCCCGAGGGCATGCCGCCGGACGACGCCTTCACCAACGCCCTGGTCAAGCACGACCTGGAACGGGGGACGACCGAGGTGCACGGGTTCGGCCGGGACGAGGCGGTCGGGGAGGCCGTGTTCGCCGCCACGGGGCAGGAGGAGGACGAGGGATACCTGCTCACGTACGTGCACGATGCCTCCAGGGGCGCCGGCGACCTGGTGATCCTCTCGGCCCGGGACTTCACCGGGGAGCCCGTCGCACGCGTCCACCTCCCCGCCAGGGTGCCGCTCGGCCTGCACGGCAACTGGCTGCCCGACCGCTGAGGCGTGGCAGCATGACGTCGTGAACGATCCGCAACCGCCGTACCTCCGGATCGTCGCCGACATCGAGCGGCGCATCGCCGACGGAGAGCTGCGGCCCGGTGATCCCGTCCCCACCACCAGGGCGGTCATGCGTGAGTGGGGCGTCGCCATGGCCACGGCCACCAAGGCGCTGGCCGCACTCAAACAGTCGGGCTCCATCGAGTCCGTGCCCCGGGTCGGCGCCGTGGTCGCCACCCGGAGACTGCCCTCGCGTTCGGCCGGGGGGATCGAACGCGACCGCGTCGTCCGCGCGGCCATGGAGATCGCCGACGCCGACGGCCTGACCGCGCTGTCCATGCGGGCGGTGGCGGCCGAGCTCGGAGTCGCCACCATGGCCCTCTACCGGCATCTCGAGGCCAAGGCCGAGCTCACCCAGCTGATCGCCGACGCCGCGTTCGCCGAGATCGATTATCCGGAGCCGCCGCCGGGATGGCGTTCCCATGCTCGACGGCCTGACCACCGTGATCACTCCGCGGGGCGACCGCCGGTGACCGGGCCGCCGCGATCACGGCTCGGGGGCCGTCCGTACGGAGGACGGCCCCCGGTCACCGCTACCGGGTCGTGCAGACGGTCCCGTTGAGGGTGAAGACGGCGGGCAGCACGTTCGGGCCGGAGTAGTTGCCGACGAAGCCGATCGTGGTCGACGCGCCGGTGGGCAGTGAGCCGTTGCCGGAGTCGTTGACGACCCTGACGTCCCGCCCGTCCTGCGTCCAGACGGCGCTCCAGCCGCTGCCCAGGCTCTGCCAGGCCCTGGGCCAGCTGAAGTCCAGGGTCCAGCCGTCGATCGGCGCACCGTGGTTGGTGATGTCGATGGCGCCGACGTATCCGCTGGCCCAGTCGGACTGCTTGGCCAGCCGTACCGAGCACGAACTGGAGGCGGGCGTGCCGGTCGTGAACGTCAGCGGCGCGGAGGGCGACGAGGCGCCCCCACCGCTGTCGCGCGCGATCACGTTGACCGTGTGGCGGGTGCCCGGCCTCAGGTTGCCGACGGTGAGCGAGGTTCCGGTGGTCTCGCCGATCTGCTCGCTGACGGCTCCGTTCTGGAGGTGGACCTCGTACTTCACGATCGGACGCGCGCCGGCGGAGGCGGCGGGCCAGGAGATCGTGGCGGCCCTGTCCGTCACGCCCGAGGCCGCCGGCTGCCCCGGTGCTCCCGGCAGGCCGGTCTGGGCGGCGGCGGGCCGCAGGATGATCGTGGTCAGCGAGAGCGGGGGCAGCGTCCGGCCGGTCGCGCCGCCCGTGGCCGCCTCCGTGATGCCGGTGGCGCCGTTGGTGTGGGTCAGCACGGTGGGGGCCCCGGACGCCGGGCTGAAGCCGGAGTAGTCGATCGTGACGGGGTAGGACGTGTCGGACGAGGTGTTGATCAGCAGGACGGCCAGACCGCCGTCGGCGCGCCGTACGGCGTGCGCGGTGACCTTCTCCTGGTCGGTCGCGGCCCGGATGAACCGGTCGCCGGGGCGGGCGAACCTGCTCACCATCTGGAGCGCGTAGTACGGCGCGAAGGGCGTGTTCGCCTCCGGTTCGCAGACGCTGCCGTCGGAGGTGCACGTCCCGCTCGACAGCAGGCCGAAGTCGCCGTAGTCGGTGTGCCCCTCGACCTGCGTGACGTTGCCGATGCCGTTGTGGACGTTCCACCAGTCGACCGTGAACACCCCGTTGGCCAGCAGCGTCGCGTAGGCGTCGGCGGCGGCCAGCGCACCGGGCTGGGTGTTCGTGCCGTTGCTGCTCGACCCGGTGTTGAACTCGGTCATCGCGATGCCGATCCGCTCGGAGCCCGGCCCCGCGTGCTTCGCGATCTGCTGCCGGGTGAGGTGGATCATGTCGGGGACGTGCGCGGTCCTGTCGAGGGCGCCGGGATACCAGTGCAGGATCACGAAGTCGATCTTCGATCCGGCGGTCGACAGGACGACCTCGTTCCAGGTTCCGGCGTCGCCCTCGGCGACCAGCCCGTCGGGCCAGTTGGCCGGGGTGGTCAGCACCGCACCGATCTTGATGGTCGGGTCGACGGCCTTCATCGCGTCGGAGTAGGCGACGACGTGGCGCGCGTACTCGGCCGGGCTCTTGTCGGCGTGCTCGTCGGCCTCCCAGGCGGTGCCGTAGCGGCCGTTGCCGTAGTTCTCGTTGCCGATCTCCCAGTACTTGACGCCGTAGCCCTTGGTGACGTTGGCGTGCCGCACCCAGGCCGCGGCCTCCTCCGCCGTCCCGGTGCCGTAGTTGGCGGTCACCATCGGCTGCGCCCCGGTGCGCCGTACGCCGCGCATGAAGGCGTCGAAGTCGGTGTCGGGCGCCACGTAGCCGCCGGGAGCGGTGTGGTCGGCCCAGTGGTAGATGTCGGAGTACGAGCCGCCCGGATAGCGCAGCAGCTTCATGCCCGCGGCCTTGAGCAGGTCGGCGGTCTCGTCGGTGCCCAGCCGGCTGTCCCAGATCGCGTGGTTGGTGCCGATGCCGGTCTCGGGGACCGGGGCCAGCGCGGCGCGGGCGTTGACGGTCACCGCGACCGGGGCGCCCTCGTCCGCGTGGGCCGGAGGGGCGTTCAGGGCGGCCAGCGTCAGCAGGACGGCGGACGCGGTCCGTAACAGGGTTCTCGGCATCGGCGCACCTCATAGTGGACGGCGGTATTCACTCGACGCCCCCCCTGACCGGAGGCAACATGATCGTGGACGGTCGCCTCACATCCGTCAACCGGCACTGAAACTTTCACAAGGGCGGGTCGGCACGGTGCCGCCCGGCGCCCTCACCGCCGTCTCCGGCCAGGGCACGGCTCACCGGAGACCGGGTCGGGGAGCGGCCGTACCGGTTCGCGGCGGCGTGTCAGCCGGTTTGCGGCGGTTCCGCCGGTCCCGGGCCCGCGAGGGGGAGGAGCACCCGGAAGGCGGCGCCCCGGCCGGGGGCCGTACGGACCTCCACCCGGCCGCCGTGGGCGGTGACGATGGAGCGGACGATGGCCAGGCCCAGGCCCGCTCCGCCGCCCGCGGCGCGGCTGCGCGAGCCGTCCGCGCGGTGGAAGCGGTCGAACACGCGGGTCGCCTGCTCGGCGGTCATCCCGGGGCCGGTGTCCTCGATCACGAGCACGGCCTCGTCTCCGGCCGTGCCGACCCCGATCCGCACCGGGGTGCCCGGCGGAGTGTGGGCGACCGCGTTGCCGACGAGGTTGCTCGTCACCTGCCGCAGTCTGGCCTCGTCGCCGTGGACCGGGGCCTCCGCCGGAGGGCCGTTGTCCGGGCCGGTCAACGTGACCGGGCGGGTGGGGTCCAGCGCGTGCAGGTCGTGGCGGGCGTCGGCGGCGAGCGTGCGCAGGTCCATGGGCGCCAGGTCCATCGGCAGGGCGCTCTCGCCCTCGTCCAGGCGGGCCAGCAGCAGCAGGTCCTCGATCAGCCGGGCCAGACGGGACGCCTCGCTCTCGATCCGGCTCATCGCCCGGTCGGTGTCGGACAGGCCGCCCATCCGGTGCAGCTCGGAGAAGCCCTTGATGCCGAAGAGCGGTGTGCGCAGCTCGTGGCTGGCGTCCGCGACGAAGCGCCGCATCCGCGCCTCCGACGCCTCCCGCTCGGCGAAGGCCGTCTCGAGCTGGCCGAGCATGCCGTTGAGCGCGGCCGACAGACGGCCGATCTCGGTGCCCGGCGCGGCCGTGCCGGGCACCCGCCGGGACAGGTCGCCTCCGGCGATGGCCGCCGCGGTCTCCTCGATCTCGCGCAGCGGCCGCAGTCCTCCGCGCACGGCGAACCAGCCGGCGACGGTCAGCAGGGTCAGCAGCACGACCGCGGTGACCAGGCAGACCAGGCCCAACCGGGTGATCGTGGACCGTACGCCGTTCAGCGACGCGGCCACGACGACGGCGCCGCTCTCCGAGGGAGGCGGCCGTTCCGAGGACGGCCGTTCTGCGGACGGCCGTTCCGAGGACGGCCGTTCTGCGGACGGGCGTTCCGAGGACGGCTGCACCCCGGTCCACGGCACCGCGATCACCCGCCAGTTCGCGCCGCCCGCATGTCCCGGTGCGTCGAAGGGCCGTCCGGCGCGCCGGGCGACGGCTCCGGCGTCGAGCGGCGGGAGCCGGGGGCCCCCGTCCGGGCCCCGGGCCGACAGGTTCTCCCGGTGCAGGACGGTCCCGTCCGGCGCGAGGTAGGCGACGTGCACCCGGTCGACCAGGCCCACACCGGGAAGCGGCCGCAGGTCTCCGCCGCCCTCCCCGGGCAGGGGCCGCCGGACCAGGGCGGCCGGGAGGCGCGCCAGCAGCGCCGAGAGCGGTCTGAGCTGCTCGTCCACGCGGCCGACCAGGTGGGCGCGGAGGGTGGCGATCGCGACCGTGCCGCTGACCAGCAGGCCCGCCGCCAGCAGGACCGAGGTGATCAGCAGGAGGCGGCCGCGGAGCGAGAGGCCCCCGAGGCGCCGCCCCCCTCTCCGGGGGTTCGCCGATGCGCTCGTCCCGGTCTGGTCCGAGCCTGTGGAGCCGCTCATGCCGGTTCCGCCCCGCCGGGGACCGCGCGGACGCTCACGTCTGTGGAGGCGCTCACGTCCTGGGCCTGCGCAGGACGTATCCGACGCCGTGCACGGTGTGGATGAGCTTGGGCTCGGTGGTGTCGGCCTTGCGCCGCACGTAGCTCACGTAGGTGTCGACGATGCTGGAGTCCCCGGCGAAGTCGTACTGCCAGACGTGTTCCAGGATCTGGGCCTTGGTGACCACCCTCCCGGTGTTCAGGACCAGATAGTGCAGCAGCCTGAACTCCGTGGGCGACAGCCGTACCGGCCGGCCGGCCTTGAGGACCTGGTGGCCGTCGGGGTCGACCTCCAGGTCGCCCGCTCTCAGCGTCCGGTCGTCGGGCGCGAGCCCGGTTCGGCGGAGCACGGCCTGGATCCGGGCGAGCAGCTCCTCCAGGTCGAACGGCTTGGTCACGTAGTCGTCGCCGCCCAGCCGCAGCCCGTTGACCTTGTCCGCCGCGGCGTCGCGGGCGGTGAGGAACAGTACGGGGATCCGGCCCGGGTGACCGGCGCCCAGCGGTCTGGGGAGCTCCCGGAGGCGGCGGACGACCTCGAAGCCGTCCATGTCCGGCAGCATCACGTCCAGCAGCACCAGGTCGGGGGGGCGTGCCGGGCGGCGTCCAGCGCCTCGGATCCGGTGGCGGCGGAGCCGACCGTGTATCCGGCGAAGCGCAGGGTGGCCGAGAGCAGCTCCCGCACCACGGGCTCGTCGTCGACCACCAGCAGCCGGTTCCGGTCCATCAGATCCTCCCGAGGGGACCGTCGCCTTCAGGCGACGGGGGAATCGGGAGCGGGAGG